>JBFYXI010000155.1:0-6250 GCA_041310635.1 Desulfuromonadaceae bacterium
CCCCGCAGGTTGCGGCGCAGCTCGATCTCGGCATGGCGCGGAGCCTGCTCGACGTCGGCGGCGGGCCGGGCTCCTATGCCCGGGCCTTGCTCTCCGCCCAGCCCCGGCGGGACTCGGGCACACTCTTCGAGCTCGCCTGCGCCCTGGCGGTGGCGGACGAGCGACTCGCCGGCTTCGCGCGCCGTGACGACGTGCGGCTGGTGCCCGGAGATTTCCAGCACGATCCGCTCGGCAGCGGCTTCGACGCCGTCTGGATCTCCCAGGTGCTGCACTCCCAGGATGAGGCCGGCTGCCGGGCGCTGCTCGGCAAGGCCGCCCGGGCCCTCAACCCCGGCGGCCGCCTGGTGGTTCACGAATTTCTCCTCGACGACAGCCGCACCGGCCCGTTGACGGCGGCCCTGTTCGCGGTGCATATGCTGGTCATGACGGCCGGCGGTCGGGCCTACAGCGGCGCGGAGATTGCCGGCTGGATGCGCGAGTGCGGCCTGGTCGAGATCGAAGTCCGCAAGGTGAGCGACGATACCGGGGTTGTGCAGGGGCGAAAACTCCAGGCTCAAGACGCCCGCGCCAGGAGTTAATCCATGGCTCCGCGGCAGCGGGGCTCAGCACCTGGCGGCCGCCGCCCGCGCCGGTATGGTTCTTGACACGATTGCCTAAATATTTTAAAGAGTTAGTTCTATGCATCGAAATCGTTCCCTGTTTGCAAGGATAGCGAGATGATCCTGCTGCCGCGCGGCAATCCGGTCAAGGAGAACGTCAATCCCGGCAAGATCAATCTGCCGGAGGCGTTCGCCAAGCTGCACGCGGGGCGGTTCAGCGGCTACTTGCGCTTCGACTTCCAGGAGCGCTCCGGTATCGTGATCTTTCAAGGGGGGCGACTGATCAGCGCCCTGTTCGAATCGTCCAGCCAACGGCTCATCGCTTATGACGCCATTGCCATGATCTTCCAGCTGGCGCTGGAGGATCACGGCCGCCTCGATATCTACCGCTTGTCGCCGGAGCTGGCCTTCAGCGTCCATGCGCTCTTGCACGGCGAGGTGCTGCACCAGGGGCAGTATCTGCAGTTGGTTGACATCCGTTCCCTGCTCCGCCAGATGCGTGACGAGCAGCGCAGCGGCTGCCTGCGGATCTACTCGCAGGAGCATGTCGCCCTGATCTTCTACCGTGACGGCAAGCCGCTCGGCTTCTTCCATGACGGATCGACGGACATCGAGACCGATGTCGATCTCTCGCTGTCGGTGGCTCGCGAGCCGAGTGCCAAGGTCGACGTCCTGGTGACCCGCAGCAACGTGGAACCGTCGCTGGCCGATTTGATGGCGACCGCCAACCTGTCCGACCTGTGGATGCGGGCCCTGGAAAACTGCCAGCGCCACCGTTGGGAGGAAGAGCGTGCGGCCAGCCGCAGCCTGGCCCAACTCGAAGGGGAGCGCCGGCAGAAGACCCTCGCCATGTTTCGGAACGCCGCCCTGCAGCATCTTGGCCCGCTCGGCGCCTCCCTGGTCGACAAGGAGTTCGACCGGCTCAAGCTCAACGGGGCGCCGCTCAATGAAACCCGCCTGTCAGGCTTTTACGACAACCTGGCATCACGGGCCAGACTGGTCGCCGGATCACACCAGATCGAACGCATGCTCAGCGAGATGAAGAAATCCGCTAGAAACCTGTTGAGAGAAATCTGAGCCGATGGGGCGGCTTTACGGAGCCGCCCTTTGTTATCTGCGCGGGAGGGTCTCCGCTTGGAACCGATGCAGTTCGCTCTGGTCGTGCCATGGATGGTCGCCGCGGGGCTGGCCCTGCGCTTCGGCATGGGCAATGCCCGTGCCTGGAGCAGCATGGCCATTGGCTTCCTGCTGATCCCGGCCAGCGAACTGCTGCCGGTGGTGCTCGGCTGGCTGCCCGGACCGCACACGACCTATGCCCCGGCGCTGGGGCACCTGGCCGGCATGGCGGCGATCCTGGTCGTGCACCACAGCGTGCAGGATTATTACACCTTCACGCAAACGCTGGAGGAGCGGGGGACCCGGCCGCTCATCAGCTTGGCCATGGCCGGGGCCCTCGGCGCCGCAGGGCTGCTGCTGCTGGCCAGCCCCGAGCCGACCCCTTTGGTCAATCGGGCGATGCATGTCGTCGAGAATACCAGCTGGCTGCTCCTGGCGCTGATCAACGTCGGGTTGATCCGCAAGATTCGGCGCAACCTCGGCGACACACCGATCAGCAAGGGGTTCTTCGCCCTGGCGGCGGTCTTCGGCTGCATCGCCCTGTGGAAGGGGGGCGAGCTGTACCTCGACGTCTACCAGCTGGACCTGCTCAGGGAGCGTTTTCCGCTTGGCTACCTGGCCGCCAGCTTCTGCTCTGTCGCCGGCGACGCCCTGGCCAGCATCGGGGCGAGCGCCACTTTCATCTATTTTTCCAGGCTGCTGCGCTGAAAGGAATGGAAGACGTCATGCTGTCACCAGCGGTTGATCGGCTGATTCGCATTGCCCTCGAGGAGGATATCGGTCCCGGCGACGTCACCACCGCGGCCACGGTCGCCCCGGGCACGATGGCCCGCGCCGAACTGGTCGCCAAAGAGGACTTTGTCCTCGCCGGCATCGACATCGCCCGTCGAGTCTTCGCGCATGTCGATGGCAAGGTGGCCTTCGAAGCGCTGATCAGGGATGGTCAGACCGCCCGGCGCGGCGAAGTGCTGGCCTGGTTGAAGGGGGATGCGGCGAGTCTCCTGCAGGGGGAGCGGGTGGCGCTGAACCTGCTCCAGCGCCTGAGCGGTGTGGCCACCCTGACCGCCCGCTTTGTCAAGGAGGTCGAAGGCACCGGCGCGACGATCGTCGACACCCGCAAGACCACGCCGGGACTGCGGGCCCTGGAGAAATACGCGGTCCGGGTTGGCGGCGCCGGCAACCACCGCATGGCGCTGTATGACGGCGTGCTGATCAAGGAGAACCACATCGCCGCTGCCGGCGGCATCCCTCTGGCGGTGAGCCGCGCGCGGCAGCGTGCGCCGCACACCCTCAAGATCGAAGTCGAGGTCCGCGATCTGGCCGAGGTTGCCGCGGCCCTCGATGCCGGGGCCGACATCCTGCTGCTCGACAACATGGACCTGGCCCAGTTGCGGGCTGCGGTGGAACTGGTGGCCGGGCGGGCAGTCTGCGAGGCGTCGGGCGGAGTCAACCTCGACACCGTGCGGGTGATCGCCGAAACCGGCGTCGATCTGATTTCGGTCGGGGCGCTCACGCACTCCTACCGGGCCGTCGACATCTCCATGCTGTTCACCTAGGAAAGCGCCCTTCTGTGATCAAGACGCCGGCAGCCAGCACCCGTGATACCCTCCTCAAGCTTTTCCGCCAGTCTCCCGAGGGGTATGTCTCGGGAGAGCGGCTGAGCGCGGCGCTCGGTGTGTCGCGCACCGCGGTGTGGAAGCAGATTCGCCAGCTGCGCCAGCTCGGCTACCGGATCGAGGCGGTGCCGTCGCGCGGTTATCAGCTGCAGGCGGTTCCCGACCTGCTGCTGGCGGAGGAACTCCGCACCGGGCTGGAGGTCGCCGTGGTGGGCCGGGAAATCCGCTACTTTGCCGTCACCGATTCCACCAACCGGCAGGCCTGCGCCCTGGCCGAAGCCGGCGCCGCCGAAGGGCTGGTGGTGATTGCCGACCAGCAGAGCAGCGGCAAGGGCCGGTTGGGGCGGTCCTGGTTTTCCCCGCCGGGGGTCAACCTTTACCTGTCGATCGTGCTGCGGCCGCCGCTGCCGCCGCAGGCCGCCCCGCAGCTGACCTTTCTGTCGGCTTTGGCCGTCAGTCGCGCCATTGCCGCGGTCAGCGGCCTGGCGCCGACGCACAAATGGCCCAACGACGTGCTGGTCGACGGCCACAAGGTCGCCGGGCTGCTCAACGAAATGAGTGCCGAATCCGACCGGATCGGTTATGTCGTGCTCGGCATCGGCGTCAATCTCAACATGACCGCCGCCCAGTTCCCCGCGGACCTGCGCGCTCCGGCAACCTCCCTGCTGGTTGCCGGGGGGCGTCCGGTCGGCCGGGCGCAGTTTGCCCGCACCCTGCTGACCGAGGTCGATGCGCTTTACGCCAGCTATCTCCGCCACGGCTCCGCCCCGATCATGGCGGCATGGGAGGCGCATTGCGACCTGGTCGGCAAGCTGGTCGCCGTGGAGGGCCAGGGGGAGCCGCTACGCGGTGTCGTCGCCGGGATCGATCGCGACGGCGCCCTGTTGCTGACGCTGGCCGACGGGGCGACGGTGCGGGTGCTGGCGGGGGACGTTACGGTGAGGAGTGCGTAGCCTATGCTGCTAGTCATCGACGTCGGCAACACCAACACCGTGCTCGGCCTCTACCGTGGCGAAGAGCTGCAGCGCAGCTGGCGGCTGCATACCGACAAGGCGCGCACCGCCGACGAATGGGCCATGACGGTCCACGCGCTGTTCGGCCTGGCCGGCCTGCATTTTCCGGATGTCGATGATGTGATCATCGCTTGCGTGGTGCCGCCGGTACTCTCCGCCCTCGAGGAATTGTGCCGCGGCTATTTCCACCGCGAGCCCTACGTGGTCGGTCCCGGGATGCGTGCCGGCATGCCGATTCTCTGCGACAACCCGGGCGAGGTCGGCGCCGACCGTATCGTCAATGCGGTGGCGGCTTATGAGCGCCGCCGGCGGAGCCTGATCGTGGTCGATTTCGGCACGGCCACCACCTTCGACGTGATCTCGGCGCGCGGCGAGTACCTCGGCGGGGCCATCTCGCCCGGCCTGGGCATTTCAGCGGAGGCCCTCTACCAGCGGGCCAGCAAACTGCCCCGGGTGGAAATCGCCTGCCCGCCCCAGGTTATCGCCAGGAACACCGTGAACAGCATGCAGTCCGGGCTGTTCTACGGCTACGTCGGCCTGGTCGACGGCCTTGTCGCGCGGATGAAGGCGGAACTGCGCGAGACACCGTATGTTTTGGCCACCGGCGGGCTGGCCGGCCTGATCGCGCCGCACAGCCAGACCATCGACGAGGTCGATGCGAATTTGACCTTGGCTGGATTGCGGATTATCTTCGAACGCAATCGTCCGGCCGGGGGAGACGAGTCCCGAGACAGTTAATCAGCGCATTGCGACGACCGTATTTTGCAGTCATTCACTCCCAAGCGGCACCAGGAAAGGAGCAAGCATGCTGAACTTCGAAACGGTGAAAGTGCGTAACGTGGGGATCGTGGGGCAAGGGGATGCCGGGAAGACCTCGCTGGTCGAAGCCATCCTGTTCAATACCGGGATGACCGATCGCCTCGGCAAGGTCGATGAAGGCTCGTCCAACATGGACTTCGAGCCGGAGGAGGTGCGCCGCAAGATCACCATCACCTCCAAGCTGCATCATTGCGAGTGGCAGGGGCACGACCTGCATATCGTCGATACTCCCGGCTACACCAACTTCCTGCACGACACCCGGGGCTGCATGCGCATCCTTGGCGGGGTCGTGCTGATGGTCTCCGCCGTCGACGGCGTCAAGGCTCAGACCCAGACGATCTGGAAGTGGGCCGAGGAGTTCGAGATTCCGCGCATCGCCTTTGTCAACAAGCTCGACCGCGAGCGCGCCGATTTTCTCAAAACCATCGACGACATGGAGAAATCGCTGAAGGCCAAGGCCGTCGCGGTCAACATGCCCCTCGGTCAGGAGGCGAATTTCATGGGGGTCATCGACCTGGTGCGCATGAAGGCGCGGACCTTCCAGTTCGACGAGAAAGGGACCTACCAGGAGACCGAGATCCCCGCCGAATTTCTCGAGGAGGCCAAGCGGTTGCGGACCCTGCTGCTGGAGGCCTGCGCCGACACTGACGATGCCCTGATGGAGAAATACCTGGAGACCGAGGAGCTGGAACTTGAGGAGATCCTCAAGGCGCTGCGCGAAGGGACGCTGACCGGCCGCTTCATCCCGGTGATGTGCGGCAGCGCCTCCCTCAATATCGGCATCCGCCAGCTGCTTGACTATATAGTCAAATGCCTCCCCTCGCCGGTCGATCGCGGCACCCAGTACGGCACCAACCCGAAGACCAGCGAGCAGGAGGCGCGCAAGGCCGACCGCAGCGAGCCCTTCTCGGCCATGGTGTTCAAGACCATCAGCGATCCGTTCACCGGCAAGTTGACCCTGTTCCGCGTCTATTCGGGCATCGTCAAGTCCGACTCCACCGTCTTCAACCCGAACAAGGACACCAGAGAGCGTCTCGGCCAGATTCAGGTACACGAAGGGAAGAAGTACCCGCCGATCGGCGAGGCG
>JBFYXI010000157.1:0-2835 GCA_041310635.1 Desulfuromonadaceae bacterium
ACGGCCTGGGGCCGCCGCAGCCGCTCTTTCAGAAACACCATGCCGAGCAGCACGTTCACCAGCGGGTTGATGTAATAGCCGAGACTTGCCTGCAGCATGTAGCCGGCATTGGCGGCCCAGATGTAAAGCAGCCAGTTGCCGCTCACCCTGATCCAACACCGTTGGGATGAATTCCGGTGTGTTTTAAAAACCCCCCGCACTCTGCTGATTCTCACCCTGACCACACTTCTGGTGAGCGGCAACTGGCTGCTTTACATCTGGGCCGTCAATGCCGGCTACATGCTGCAGGCAAGTCTCGGCTATTACATCAACCCGCTGGTGAACGTGCTGCTCGGCATGGTGTTTCTGAAAGAGCGGCTGCGGCGGCCCCAGGCCGTGGCGGTGTTCCTGGCCTGCGCGGCCGTCATCTTTCGCACGGTTTCCTACGGCGAGCTGCCCTGGATTGCGCTGACCCTCGGCTTCACTTTCGGGCTTTATGGACTGATCCGCAAAGTGGCGCCCGTGAGTTCCCTCGTGGGCCTCACCGTCGAGACGCTGCTGCTGACGGTCCCCGGCATCGCCTACCTCGTCACCCTCGAGGGCCAGGGGACCGGGGCCTTGTTCCACGGCAGCCGAGCGCTGGATGCCCTTCTGATCGGCACGGGCGTGTTCACGGCGGTCCCGCTGCTGTTCTTCAACCTCGGCGCCCGGCGGATCAACCTCTCCACGGTCGGCCTGATGCAGTACATCGCCCCGAGCGGCATGTTCCTGCTGGCGGTCTTCGTCTACGGCGAGCCGTTCACGGTGGTCCAAGGGTGGACCTTCGCGCTGATCTGGGCGGCCCTTGCCCTCTATTCGATCGATTCACTGTGCACCTACCGGCGGGTGGGCAGAACCTCCCGACCGAATTAGAGATCCGACCGGCGGTGGGGCAGGAAGTAGCGCATGGGATGCTGGCGGACGGCGGCGAGCTCCTCGGCCTTGAGGTCGGCGACGAGCAGGCTTTCCGTGCTGGCCGTGGTTTCGGCCATAACCCTGCCGTCCGGGCCGAGGATAACGGCAAGCCCCGGGAAACTGAGGCCGGCGCCGTTGTCGCCGGTCTGGTTGCAGGCGACGATGAAGACCCCGTTGTCGAAGGCCCGCGCCGGCAGGTGCCGCATCCACGACGATCGTTTTTCCGCGGGGGTGCCCCGGGGGGAGGCGTGGGGCATGAAGATCACGTCGGCCCCGTCGAGCGCCATGCGGGTCGAAAGCTCGGGGAAGTGGGCGTCGTAGCAGAGTTGAATTCCGAATCGGATTCCGCACGCCTCGAAAATGGGTGCGCGGTCGCCGGCCGAAAACACTGGCTGCTCGGGGGGGGCGATGTGCAGCTTGCGGTACCGGCCGAGGAGGCCTGCCGGTGCGACGGCCAGGTGGCTCGCGCAGATCCGGCCGTCGTCTACCTTCTCCGCCAGGCCGGCCAGGATCACGAGGCCGTGCCGGGCGGCCATGGCGCATAGGCGCTCCGTGAACAGGCCGGGCACGGGCTCGGCCTCTTCCTGCACCCCCGCGTCAGTCCCGTATCCGGTGATGTTCAACTCCGGGAAGCAGACGATCGCAGCACCGTGTGCCCGGGCGTCGGCGACCCAGTCCTCCATGCGATCGAGGTTCGCGCGCGCGGTGCCTCTCGGAGAATTGAAGACGGCGGCGGCAATACGCACTGACATCATTCAACCCCCTGTTAAACATCAAACTGCGCCCTGATCTTGAACACTTTTGTGGCAGGCAGGTTGAGGATTTCGGTCACGCCGGTTTCGGCGGCGATGGCCTTCAGCTTGGCGTCGATGTCCGCCATGGAGGGGGCGATGAAGGTGAACCAGACGTTGAAGGCGTTCTCGCGCCGGTAATTGTGGGTGACGCCGGGGTGGCGGTTGACCACTTCGGTGAAATGCGCGACCTTCTCCTCCGGCACCCGGGCGGCGCACAGCGTGCTCACGAAGCCGAGCTTGTCCGGCACGAAGTTGCCGCCGATCCGGCGGATGACCCCGCAGCTCTTCAGGCGGGTGACGCGCGCGATCAGATCGCCTTCGTCCAGGCCCAACTCCTCGGCCAAGCTCAGGTAGGGACGGGGGGTGATGGGAAAATCGGACTGGATCCGGTTCAGGATCGCCCGGTCGATGTCGTCCAATGCATTGTTGTTTTCGACCATCGGCAGTTTCTCGAACGCATCAACAATTTTAACAACTCAGGTGTTTAGGCTGAAGACTGAAGCCTGAAGGCTGAAGGCCATACGATAACTTGCAGAGCACGAATCAAGCCATTCAAGACCTTCTCGGTTCCTACGATCTTTGGTTCAATCTCCAACTCAAATGCCCGAAGTCTTGTGTGGTCACGCATGGTTTGTCCCTGAAAGCCTTCAGTCTTCAGCCTTCAGTCTATCTGCCTGAAGTTACCCGCAGCCGAACGTGTCCGGCCTCAAGCGCAGCGCTCCTCAAGGCCCTCCGGGCCGCCTTTATTTGAACTGCCCCTCCAGCACGCGCACGTCTACCCGGCGGCGGCGCGGGCCGTCGAACTCGCAGAAGAAGATCCCCTGCCAGGTGCCCAGCACCAGGTCTCCGTTCGCGATAGCGACCGTCTGGGAGGCGCCCACCAGGGTCGATTTGACGTGGGCGGGGGAGTTGCCCTCGCCGTGGCGGTAGCCGGCCTGCCAGGGGACCATCTGGTTCAGGACCATGAGAATGTCTGCCGCCACACTTGGGTCGGCGGCCTCGTTGATCGTGACCCCGGCGGTGGTGTGGGGCACGCTGACCAGGCACAGGCCTTCGCGCACTCCCGTGCCGGAAACCGCACGGCGCACCTCCGCGGTGATGTCCACCA
>JBFYXI010000198.1:0-3649 GCA_041310635.1 Desulfuromonadaceae bacterium
GTGCGGGCTCCGGTGGCGACCTCCGGATTGACGCCGAGCAACCGGTGCAGCACGAAGGAACCGACCGGGGTGAAGGCGATGAGCGCGAGGAGGGCGGCAATCCCGGCCGACATCAGCGCAATGAACAGCGCGGTGCCGTGCAGCGAACGGCGGCCGCGGACCATGGCGATGGTGATGATATGGTTCTGGTAGGAAGGTGAAGCGATGAAGATATGCAGCACCATCGCCACCGAAAAGGCGGCCAGGGCCGTGATCGCATCGGCCACTCGGGCGAGCCCGGCGTTGATGAGCGAATGGGAGATGCTCATCATCTGCACGTTGAGCAGCAGAGGGAAGAAGAACCAGCTGATCTCGCGCGTGGTCAGGCGGGGGGTGGCGGAAGGTGTTTGCGGGGCGGACATTGCCGCAAGGGTAGCGGAGGGTGGTCGGCGCTGTCCAGTGGGAAGAAGCGCCCGGGACTTTGATAAAAGTTTGAAACTATTGGGTGGGGAGCAGGGTAATGCCGCGCACGAGCGCTTTTCAAATGCCGCCACGTTCGCCGAAGATGGCGGTGCCGACCCTCACCAGCGTCGCCCCCTCCTCGATGGCCACCGTGAAATCGTGACTCATCCCCATGGAGAGTTCCCTCATGGCCACGCCCGGCAGGCCGAGCGCCTCGAGCCGGGTCGCCAACTCCCGGAGTCGGCGAAAAAACGGGCGGACTTCCTCGGGGTCGGCGAGGTAGGGGGGGATGGCCATCAGGCCGCGCACGGCCAGGTGCGGCAGACCTGTCAGGCGGCGTAGCAGGGGCTCCACGGCGGCCTCGGCGACCCCCGCCTTACTGGTTTCGTCACCGAGGTTGACCTCAATCAGCACCTCGGCCTGCAAACCGTTTTTACCCCACTGACGGGCGACCTCTTCCGCCAGCGACAGACGGTCGACGGAGTGAATCAGGCTGACCTTGCCCGGCAGGTACTTGACCTTGTTGCTCTGCAGGTGGCCGATGAAATGCCACTGGACGGGAGCTTTGACCAGTTCGGTCTTGGCCAGGAACTCCTGGACATAGCTCTCGCCGAATTCCACCTGCCCGGCCGTCCAGGCCGCTTCCACCAGCGCCGCCGGGTGAGTCTTGCTGACCGCGACCAGGCGCACCGCCGCGGGGTCGCGGCCGCAGCGCGCGCACGCGGCAGCGATCTCGGCGCGGATTCTGGCAAGGTTGGCGGCGATGTCGATCGTCATGGCGTCCGGAGGCGATTCAGAAAAACGGCGGCGGGGCACCGAGCTTCTCAAGGGCGGCCAGCACTTCGCACAGAGGCAGGCCGACCACGTTGGGGTAGCTCCCCTCGATGCGCGGCACCATGAAGGCGCCGATCCCCTGGATGGCATAAGCACCGGCTTTGTCGAACGGTTCACCGGTGGCCAGATAAGCGGCGATCTCGGTCTCGGTCAACGCCTTGATCCACACCCGGGTGCTTACGGCGCCGCTGATGGTGTGCCCGGCGGCGCGGTCGTGGATGGCGTAGCCGGAGACGACGGTGTGCATCCGCTCGGCCAGGCTGCGCAGCATGGCCGCCGCATCGGCGGCATCAACCGGCTTGCCGAGAATGATGGCGTCCCGTACCACCACCGTGTCGCTGCCGATGAACCAGCGCCCGGGGACATCGGCGCGTTCGGCAACGGCCCAGGCTTTGGCCTGGCTGAGGCGGACCACGTGCTGTTCCGCACTTTCGCCGGGGAGTACCGTCTCATCCACAGCTGCCGGGCAGATGCCGGCGGCGATGCCGACCTGGGACAACAGTTCCCGCCGTCGGGGCGAAGCCGATGCGAGCACGACCTGGGCGGGCGGGATCATGGTCACTCAGCTGCGCTCGGTCAGATGCAGGCGGGCAGGCTGGTTCCTGGTCAGAGTCGGAGTGCACGAAACGCTGCGGTTGCGTCCGAGTTCCTTGGCCCGGTAAAGGGCGAGGTCGGCGGCGGAGATCAGTTGTTGCAGGGTCTCGCCATCTTCGGGATAGGTGGCAATCCCCAGGCTGATAGTGAGGCGTCCGAGCGGCAGGTTGGTCTCGCCGGGGAAAACTTCAGCCTCGATGGTCCGCCGCAGGCGTTCGGCGACGAAGGCCGCCTCCTTGACGCCGGTGACCGGCAGAATCAGGCAGAATTCCTCGCCGCCGTAGCGGACCACCACGTCCATCTCACGGGCGGCACGGCGCAGAGCCGCGGCAACCTTGCGCAGGGCCTTGTCGCCGGCCGGGTGGCCGCAGATGTCGTTGTAGTACTTGAAGTTGTCCAGATCGGCCAGGATCAGGCTGAACTGCTTGTCATGCCGCTGACTGCGGCTGAGTTCTTCTTCGAGACGGGGTTCCAGAAAGCGCCGGTTGTAGAGCCCGGTGAGCGGATCGGTCACGGCGAGCTTTTCCAGTTGCGCGATCTGCTCCACCATGCCGATCCGGTCGAGCAGCATGATCGCCTGGCTGGCAAAGGACAGGACCAGCTGCAGGTTCGCTTCGGTGAAGCAGCGGCCGTCCTGCCGGTCCGCCAGGTTGAGCACGCCGATCGGGCGTTCGTGGCTGCGGAGGGGCAGGCTGATGAATGACTTGGTCCGGAAGCGCGGTCGGTTCGGCGCCTTGATCCGGCTGTCGTGCTCGATATCGTTGACCAGCAGCGGGGTGTCGCTGCGCGCCACCCGCCCGGCAATCCCCTCGCCGAGCGACACCGACATCGAGCGCGCCAGCGGCGGACTCATCCCCTTGGCTACGGCAATGCGCAGCTTCTGCTCGTATTCGTCGAACAGCATCAGGGAGCCGCTGGTCGCGTTGGCGAGTTCGGCGGACATCTCCAGCAGGCCGTGCAGAAACTCCTCCCGGTTGTTCGCCAGCGCCAGGCTGCTGATCATGCTGACCATGCGGCTGGAAAGGTGCCGCTCCTGGCGCAGGGCCGCCTCCTGACGCAGATGCAGCAGACGAGCCGCGAGACGGCCGCTCAGCAGTTCGATCAGAGCCAGGTCGCGGGGGTGCGGTTCGACATCCAGCACCAGCAGCAGTCCAAGCCTTTCGTTGCCCTCCTGCAAGGGGAGGAGCAGCGCCGTGTGATCTCCTAATCCCGGCAGGCAGGCGGCCAGCTCTTTGCCGGAGAGGTGCAAGGGGCCGGTTTTGGCCTGCTCCACAAGCTCGGCCAGGCTGTCGTCGTTCACTTCGACGCTCGCCGGCTCGATCCCCAGAGAGGTGTGCAGCTTCGCGCGCCGGCCGGTTTGCTGCAGGATGAAAATGAGCCGTGGCAGATCGAACAGCATCACCAGCGCTTCACTGACCAGAGCGATCGCCTCCGCGTCGGAAGAGCAGCGCGGCAGCTCCCGGACGATCTCCCGAGTCGCGGCCAAGCGTTCGCTGATATGGGTCAGGCTGAGCTTCTGCAGCTGCTGATCAAGCACCTGCGGCAGGAGCTGCGCAAGCTGCTCGACCAGCCGCTGGGCCTCGGCACGGGTGGCGGAGGGGAGTGCCGGGGCGTCGCCGGCGGGGTGCTGGCGGGGGCCGGCGGCAGCCGCAGGAGCCGTCTGCCGTTCGCGAACGCCGCCGCCGAGGAGACAGGCCGGCTTGCGCCGGTCACCGGGGAGGGGGATGGCGAAACCGAGCAGGCCCTGCGCGCAGCAGTGGAGTTGCGGCCGGTTGCTGAC
>JBFYXI010000206.1:0-11078 GCA_041310635.1 Desulfuromonadaceae bacterium
CGGTGGTGACGATGCCGTAACCGCCCTTGACCGTATCGCGGGTCAGCTTGACGGCGACCTTCTCGGTTTCCAGTTCCTGCGATCCCCAGTTCAGCGCCACCCCCTGGCTGGCTGTCGCCAGAAGCAGGGCGGCCATCGCCATGATCTGCAACGCATATTTCCGGTAACTCATCGGATGATCTCCTTTTGCTCTTGATGTGTGGGGGTGATCCCCGTTGTCGGTGACATTCCGCGGGTTCTTTCGGTGCGCGTCAGAATTCCAAGGATAATGACGCCGGCTAGCATCAACAGATCGCGGCCGAGCGCGGTTTGCAGAGAAGTGTGCGCCTGCCGGTCCGCTATCGAGAAGCAGCCGCAGTCGATGTCAAGCCCCTGAGCGAGGGCGTAGCCGAGCACCGCCATGAACAACAACAGCAGGCCGGCCATGGCCGGCCCGCCGCCGCGCCAGCGCCGGATCACGGCCATCCCGATGCCGAGCTCCAGGAGCGGAAGGCCGATCGCCAGGGGTGCCAGCAACGGTTCCGGCACCAGCCCGAAGGCGTCGATAGTACGGGCGAAGCTCTTCGGCGCGACCAGCTTGACCGCACCGGCCCACAGGAACAACCCGCCGAGCAGCCAGCGCAGTGCCGTGCCGACAAGGGTCACAGGGAGAACACGCAAGTCGCTACCATCCAGAAAGGTTTACTGATGCAGTCAAAGGGCTGGGAACATTCTCGACGATTGACGTGAATGAGGCAAATTGATAATTTCGATTTTACCAATGAGAGATATTTAAAAAATCAATGGAGAGGCAATGAATCTGCGCCAACTTGAGGTATTTCACGCGGTGGCCAATTCGGGGAGCTTTTCCCGTGCCGCCGAGGAGGTGCTGCTGACCCAATCGACGGTCAGCCAGCATGTCGCCGCCCTAGAGAGCGAACTGGGCGTCCGGCTCTTCGATCGTACCGGGCGTGGCGCGGAGTTGACTGACGGAGGGCAGCTCTTTCTCCGGCATGCGCGCCGGGTGCTGGCTGAATGTGACGACCTGCGCCAGAGCCTGGCCAGGTTTCGCGGCATGGAAGACCTGCAACTGAGTGTCGGGGCCAGCAACATTCCGGCCAACTACCTGATCCCCGGCTTGCTGCCGACGCTGGCAGCCCGTCACCCGGGCATCGTGCTGAGCGTGCACGCCGGCGGCAGCCGGGAAGTCATCGACTGGCTGAGGGCCGGGCAGGTGGCGCTGGCCGTGGTCGGTGATCGCTATGACGACGAAGCGGTGACTTATCGCCCGCTGCTCACCGATACTTTGCTGCTGGTCGTCGGCAGGGAACACCCCTGGCAGGAGCGGGCCGCGGCGGGGCTGGAAGAATTGGCGGCGACGCCGCTGGTGGTCCGGGAAACCGGCTCCGGCAGCGGTCGTTCCACCGAGGAAGCGCTGCAACGGGCCGGCCTCGACCCGGCCCGCATGCGGATTGTCGCCCGGCTCGGCAGCAACGAGGCGGTCAAGCAGGCGGTGATCAACGGTTTCGGCGCGGCCTTCCTGTCGTCGCTATCGATCCAGCGGGAACTGGCCCATGGCGAGATGGCCGTGGTGCCGATCGCCGGGGTGACGATCGAGCGCCGCTTCTGGCTGGCGGTTCGCCGCGACCGAACCCTGTCGCCGGCGGCACAGGCACTGGTCAGGCTGGTCAAGGAGCGTTACGGCGAAAGTCTCAGCTCCGCCGGTGCACCGCCAGAGATCCCCACGCCTGGCCGACCGACATGACTTCCAGGGCGTTGACGTTGACCTGCCCCGGCAGGGCCGTCACCAGCCACACCAGTTCGGCGACGTCTTCGGCGCGCAGCGGTTCGGCCCCGGCGTAAACTCGGCCGGCACGGCTGTCGTCTCCCTTGAAGCGCACGTTGGAAAACTCGGTCTGCGCCATCCCCGGGGCGAGATAGGTGGCCCGTACCCGGGTGCCGAGCAGGTCGGCGCGCAGATTACGGGTAAACTGTTCGACGAAGGCCTTGGTCGCGCCGTAGACATTGCCACCGGGGTAAGGCCAGCTGCCGGCGGTGGAGCCGATGTTGACCAGGTGCCCGCGGTTGCGCGCCACCATCCCCGGCAGCACCGCCCGGGTGCAGTACATGACCCCCTTGACGTTGGTGTCGACCATTGTCTCCCAGTCGTCCAGATCGACTTCCCAGGCCGGTTCCAGGCCGAGGGCCAGCCCCGCGTTGTTAAGCAGCACGTCGACCTCCAGTCCGGTCAGCGCTCTGGCGACCGCTTGACGGTCGCGCACGTCGAAAGTCAGGGCGGCGGCCACCGCAGTGCCCAATTCCGCCTGCAGCCGTTCGAGCCGATCATGGCGCCGTCCGGTCAGGATCAGCCGCCAGCCGCCTGCCGCGAAGCGCCGGGCGCAGGCCGCGCCGAAGCCGGAAGTGGCGCCGGTAATGAGAATGGTGTCAGCCATGGAGGTCCTCCTTGAGAAAATAGTGCATGCTGGCGCCGGTCGCCAAACCTGAGGCTCCGACGCAGAGGCGCAGAGACAGCCGGCGGGTCGACCACGCATCCGCCGGTTGCACGGCGCCTTACGCTTCTGCGTTAGGCAGACCTCGCTTTTCTCTCCAATCCGTCACTCTTTGTCAATGCCCCGCAGCCGTCCCGCCGAGCAAGCGATGCCGATGCCGCACAGGACGCAGAAGGCCAGCAAGGCGGTGCGCATGCTGAGCAGGAAGAGCGGCTGGGTCGCGGCCGTGACCGGGTGCCCGCTCATCAGGATGGAGAGAACCACGGTGATGATCGTCATGCTGGTCATCATCCCGAGGGTGCGCATGCTCGAGTTGAGCCCGGCGGCGACGCCGAGATGGCGCGCTGGCACGCTGCCCATGATGACGCTGACGTTCGGCGAGGAGAAGAGGGCAAAGCCGGTGCCGAGCAGGGCGAGCATGGCCATCACCACCGGCAGGGGAGTGCCGCCGGTCAGGGTGGCGGCAACGGCGAGGCCGGCAGCGCACAGGGTCATGCCGATCGTGGCCACCCGGGCCGCCGGGTAGCGATCGGCCAGCCGGCCACACCAGGGGGAGAGCAGCGCCTGCATGATCGGCTGGATGATCAGCACCGCCCCGGCTTCGCGGGCCGTCAGCCCCTTGACGAACTGCAGGTAAAGGCTGAGGAAGAAAGTTACGCCGAAGGTGGCGGCGTAGTTGAACAGGGCTGCCAGGTTGGAGAGGGCGAAGACCCGATTGTCGCGCAGCAGAGTGATGCTGAGGATCGGGTAGGGGGTGCGCGCCTCGATGGCCAGGAACAGGCCGAGTCCGGCCACGCCCGCGGCCGCGGTTCCCCAAGCCCATGGCCCCTGCGCGAGGTTGGATGTGCCGCCGATCAGCAGCAGCAGCGCCGCGGCGTAGATCAGGCTCCCGCGCCAGTCGAACGGTTCTCCCCTGGCATCGGCCCAGTCGCCGCGGAGTCTGGCGCAGGTGATCAGGAACGTCGCCCCGCCGAGGGGCACACAGAGGTAGAAGATCCAGCGCCAGCCTAACTCCGTCACCAGAACGCCGCCGAGAAACGGTCCGCAGGAGATGCCGGCATAGACGCTGGCCACGGCGATCCCCAGGGCCTTGCCGCGCTCGGCCGGCGGAAAGACCGAGACCACCATGGCGAGGGCGGTTGCCATGACCATGGCCCCGCCCATTCCCTGCAGGAAACGCAGGGCAAGCAGCACCTCGATGGTTGGCGCCAGAGAAATGCTGCCACCGGCGAGAGTGAAGATGACGATGCCGTACTGAAACACCCGGCGTCGGCCGTGGATGTCGCCCAGGCGCCCCATGGCCAGCAGGAAAATCGAGGCCGACAGCACGTAGCTGGTTTCAACCAGCCCCAGCTGCAAGGCAGTGGCACCAAACTCCCGACCGATGGCGGGTAGTGCCACGCCGACCGCCGACATCATGAACGGCATCAGGAAATGCGCGGCGCAGACGACCAGCAGGGTGGCGGAGCGAGAGTCTTGGGGCGTCACGGGGAGATTGGGCGGGGGCTAGCTGGTGCGGCCTTTCCCGCCTTTCGCCGGGCGGCTGCCGCCCCGAAAGCCACCGCTCCCCGGACGAGTTTTCGGTTTCTGCGGGCGCGCCGCGCTCACCGCAATGGTGCGGTTGATCAGCAAGGCGCCGTCCAGGGTAACGATCGCGTCGCTGGCTTCGGCCTCGCTGGCCATCTTGACAAAGGCGCACCCGACAAACTCGCCGGTCTTGGCATCCTTGACCATGTGAATGTAGGTCACTTTGCCGCAGACGCTGAACAGCTTGTGCAAATCCTCTTCGGTGGCCTCGGACGAGATGCTCCTGACGTAGAGATCCTTGCTCATGCGTCTAGCTCTGCGCCTCCTCCGGCGAAGCCTCGTCGGCTTCCGGCTGTCCTGACAACTTGCGTTGCTTTTTCTCTTCCTTCTTGGCCTGTCTTGCCAGCTCCTTCTGCCGCTTCTCGAACGAATAGTTGGGTTTTCTTGCCATGGAGGCTCCTTTCTGGGATAGATGATCGGATCAGATATTACACTACAGGTTTGACGGCTTTCCGTAAAGAAAAAGCCCCGTCCTGCTTGTCTGCCCCAGCCAATTTGCTAACATGAAAAAGTTGCTCACCCGCTTTCCCGCCGGCGCTGCCGGACAGGAGCCTTGATCATGACCAGACCGAGTGCATGGAAGTGTGAAATTTGCGGCTACGTCCACCAGGGGGATGAACCGGTTGACAGCTGCCCGGTCTGTGGCGCCGACGTCAGCAATTTTACCCCGATGGAGCTGATGGCCGCGGTCGTCCGGCCCGCGGTGGCCGGACCGTGGCGCTGCACGGTCTGCGACTACCTGTGGACCGGCCCGCAGCCGCCGGACAACTGCCCGGTCTGCGGGGCGACTGCCAACTTGTTCGAACCGTACGCCGTGCCGGAGACCGCCCGCGGAACCCATGCCATCGGGCGACTGGTGATCCTCGGCGCCGGCGTCGCCGGAGTCACGGCCGCCGAGGCGGCGCGGGCGCTTGATCCTGAGGTGGCCATCACCCTGATCTCCCGCGAGCCGGGGTTCCCTTACTACCGCCTCAACCTGACCCGCCTGCTGGCCGACGAAATCGGCGAGGACGCGCTGCCGCTCAAACCGTCCGCCTGGTTTGCCGAGCAGCGCATCGACCTGGTGCGCGGTGAGGTGGTGGCCATCGATCGTGACCGGCGCCAGGTCCGGCTCCAGGACGGCACCAGCTGTGAATACGATCGGCTGCTGCTGGCCAATGGCGCCCATCCTTTTGTGCCGCCGGTGCATGGCACCACCCGGGACGGGGTCATGACCCTGCGGACTCTCGGCGACGTGCGGCGGATCGTCAGCCAGCTGCGCCCCGGCTCCCGCTGCGTGTGTATCGGCGGCGGTCTGCTCGGGCTGGAGACGGCGGCGGCCGTGCGGCGGCACGGCGCCGAGGTGACGGTGCTGGAAGCCTTTGCCTGGCTGCTGCCGCGGCAGCTGCCGCGCACCGGGGGGGGGCTGCTGCAGAGCCTGGTGGAAGGGCAGGGGATCCAGGTGATCTGCGCCGCCCAGGTCAAGGAACTGTGCGGTGACGAGCAGGTGCGTTCCGTACTGCTCGACGACGGCCGGGAACTTCCCTGCGACCTGGTCCTGCTGGCCGTGGGGGTGCGCCCCAACAGCTACCTGGCGCGGGCGGCGGGCTTGCGGGTCGGCAACGGGGTGATCATCGACGACCGGATGCAGACCTCGGATCCGGCGATCTACGCGGCGGGGGATGTCGCCGAGCATCAGCAGGTGGTCTACGGCATCTGGCCGGCCGCCTATGCCCAAGGCGCCGTGGCCGGCACCAACGCGGCGGGCGGGAGTGCCGCTTTTGCCGGCCTGCCGCCCGCCACTCGCCTGAAGGTCATGGGGATCGACCTGTTCAGCACCGGCCGACTCGCCGCCGAGGATGGCAGCTACCGGCTCGTGGAGATCGAGGAGCGCGGCAGCTACCGGGCGATTCTCTGCCGCGACAACCGCTGCCTCGGCGGGGCCCTGCTCGGCGACATCACTCTGGCGCCGGCGTTGAAGGAAGCCATCGAAAGCGCTGCCCAGCTGCCGGAGCGCCCGACCCTCATGGAGCATTTTCCCGGCGTGAATCGGCGCTGACGGCTCGGCAGCGGCAGTGCCGGCAGTCGTCCGGGTCAGTGCTTGAAGGCTGTGCTCATCAGCTCGAAATCCTCGAGCAGGGCCTGCAGGTCCTCCTCGTGCTCAACTTCCTGCTCGAGAATGGTCAGGATGATGTTGTAGGTCACCGGATCCTTGTCGCGGGTCAGCTCCAGCAGCTTCTGGTAGGTGGTGATGGCGCACTGTTCCCCTTTGATGTTCTGGACCAGCAGCGTCTTGACGAAGGGGTCGTCCGGGGCGTCATAGCCGCAGTTGGTCAACTTGAACCAGTCCTGCGGGTTGGTGATCGGCGTTCCGCCCAGTTGGATGATGCGACCGGAGAGCAGCAGCGAGTGGTTGAGTTCTTCGGTGGCGTGCAGTTCGAGCTCGGCGATCACCGCCTCCTTCATGGGGCCTTTGCAGACTTTCGCGCCCAGCCAGTACTGGTAGTAGGCCAGCCACTCGTCGGCAAACGCCTTGCGCAGCAACACCAGCAATTCCTCCACGTCCAGCCCGACGATCTCTCTTCCCTTGCTTCCCATAAAACCTCCTGTTATCAGTTTGTTAAGTTGTCTCGTCGATCAGGAAACCTTACGCATTGATACCGTACTATCGCTTCCTGTCAACCCTTGCCGAGGTGGTTTTCCCGGTAGGCCAGACCTCGCCCACAACAAAGCCGGCAGCCTCATGACAGGAGGACCTCCATCACGACGCTAGGCTTATCTCACACGCGCGTGGAGATCGGTGTCGTTATGTGCTAAATACAGACGTACGACCCCCCAGGGCTTCCTTCCCTGGCGGATAAAGGATTGCTGATAAGACTCGCTGCTATGCGCCCGTCAATGAAAACCAACGCCTGATACATCCCGGCATCCGCAACGCTTGCCGGTGCTGCCGGATCAAATTCCGGCGCCACGACCACCCGGACCAACTGACTGTTTACCTGCAGGTCGGAGAAATTTATGGACCTGAAACTCGGTGAACTCCTGATCAACCAAAAGCTCTTTACCCGCAAGCAGCTCGAGGAGGCCCTTGAAGCCCAGGCGGTTTTCGGCGGCAGGCTCGGCACCATTCTGATCGAGATGGGCGCCATCGGTGAATTCGACCTCGCCCAGGCGCTGAGCAGACAGTTGGGAGTCCCTTTTGTTCACTCCGACCAGTTGGTCGATATCCCGGCAAGCGCGCTCAATGCCTTGACTCCGGAGCTGGCCCAGACATACCAGGTGCTGCCGGTTCGTCTCGAGAACCGCACCCTCACCGTGGTCATGGCGAACCCCTGCGACCTGAAGGCCATCGAGGAGTTGGGCTTTCGCACCGGCTACGTGATTCGGCCGATCGTGGCCCCGGAGCTGCGCCTGACCTATGCTCTTGAACACTATTACCGGCTGCCCCGCAAACCGCGCGAATACGTGACTCATCCGGTCGTGCGCAAGGAACTGGCGCGGCTCAGGCGGGGCGGCCCTGACGCAGCTGCGCCGATTGCCTCTCCGCCGCGGGAGCCGGAGATTACCGACCTGGGGGCCGCCCTGGCCGGCACGGGCGGGGAGGCCCCCCCCCCTCGGCCGGCAATGCCGACAGCGGTCCATGGTGAAAAACCAGTCGACGGTGAGCGCCCGCAGGGTCTCAGGGCAACCCCGGCCGGACTGCCGTTGTCGCTGGAGGGTGCCGCTCGGCGGCTGACGGCGGTTCGCCATCATGACGACGTCGCCGCGGCATTACTAAACTACCTCGGTCCCCGCTATGCGCGCGTCGCCCTGTTCAAGGTGTCCAGCGGGCAGGCCATCGGCTGGCACTCGGCGTACAACGGACGGCCGATCAGCGGATTTCAGAACCTCCGCTTCTCGCTGAAGGAAGCGTCGGCATTGCAGGCTGCTTTCACAACGCAGCAATACGTCAGCGGACCGCCTGGCAAAAGCGTTGCCGACCTGGCACTGCTCATGCTCTTCGGCGATCCGGTTCCAACCAACAGTCTGATCCTGCCGCTCAGCATGAGCGGCAGGATCGTGAGCCTGATCTACCTTGACGACCCTCGACTCAATCCGGCCGAGGCGTTGTCCGACCTTCGACAACTCGCTGAAATGGCGCTGCTCAGCTTCGAGCTGCTGATGATCAGGCGCAAGATCCTCCGCTTAAAGGACCGCAGCAGTTATTCCGCAGGGCCACTTTTGCCAGAGAGCGATTAAGGTTTCCGGGCAGGCAAGACAGGCTCCTGAATGCCATGGTCGTTGAGCGGAGCTGGTCCTTTGCCAGATTGCGCTTTTGTGGTATAGTTCGATTACCTCAATAGCAACCGGGGTTCCTCGTACAAAAAGGAGGAAGACGCTATGCCAGTCTCTGATCCACCGGGCCAGGTAGAGGTAGTCTCATCAATTTAATCGTCAATAGAGCCTGGATCACGGCAGCCATGTGACCATGCACATACTTCCCCAGACGGGAAGCCATCAAAAAAGTTGCATCTGCAGCAACGCCCCGAGAAATTTCGGGGCGTTGCCGTTTTCACAGATGTTTCAGGAAGGCCGGCCCTGACCAGTACGGCGATGGTGTTCAACCGCCAGATCGCGCGAGGCCGCCTTCGCAGCAGACTGCGGGCAGCTCAGTGCAGCTCCGGAAGAAGACCTTGCAGTTCCGGTTCGAACACGGCCCACACCCGCTCCTGCAAGGCGGCGAAAAATTCCGGCGAAGTGATCCGCGGCAAACGGATGTTGGGGTTTGGGTTCTCGAAGACCTCGGCGGGCAGGGTGAACTCCTCCTTGCCGTAGCCCTGCCGCAGTTCCAGGGCCAGGCCGCGCAGAAAGGCCCGGCGCACGGCGGCGTCGATGGCTTCGGGCGCGACCTCAAGGTCGAGTTCACTCTTCAGGCAGTCGACCACCATCTGCGTGCCGATGCCCTTGGTGATATCGAAGAACTTGCACAAACCGATCATGTCGAAGCCGACGATCAGCAGCTTGCTCTGGGTGATTCCCTGCACCCAGGAGTCCAGGTCGGACTTGCCTTCGCGGATGAGCATGCCGTAGGTCCCCATCGACATATGGCCGCCGGCAATGCCCCAGGCGTAGCCGGGATTGGTTTCCGGCAGGTAGGCCGGCAGCTCGAGGCCCTTGACATGGTAGGCGTAGGCGGTTTCGCCGGTGCTGTGCGAAAGGCGCATGGAGCCCCTGCCGATTTCAGGCTGCTCCCCCTCCCCGGCCTGGATGATCAGCTCACGGATTTTTGCGTAGTCGCCGAAAGTTGCTCCGCCGAGGATCGGCTGCTCCGGGTGGCGTTCGTTGTAGGACAGCACGTAGGAAATGGTCGTTCCCAGGGAGATGGCGTCCATGCCGTAATTGTCCGCCAGCTGGATCAGCCGGGCGGCCTGGCCGGCATCGTGGATGCCGATGTTGGTACTCAGCAGGTTGAGCGGCTCGTAGTCGAACTTGGCCAGGAATTCGCCGCGGCTGCCGTCGGCATGCCGTTCGTAGATGTTGTTGTGACAGGTGATGCCGCAGCGGAAGCAGGCTTCCGACTTGATGTCGTAGCTCTTTTCGACGTTTTCCCGGAAAAGCCGTTCCGGCAGGTCGTTCCCCTGGGGCCGGAAGTTGTTCACCGGCACGGCATGGAACGCCTGCATGACGTCGTAGGCGGCCCAGGTGCCGCCGCCGCCACCGCGACTGATGGGCTGCAGCCGGGCCGAGCCACCGCCCTTGACCACGTTGAGGTTCGCCTGCTTCACTGCCTCGGTAAGGGGTTTGAGCTTGTCGCTGCTCTGGGCCACCAGGGCAATCAGGTTCTTGTAGCCCATCAGGCTGCCCATGCCGCCGCGACCGGCGAAGCGGCACTTGTCTTCGCCGGACTTGAGCTGGTTCTCGGTGGACAGCGCCACCGCCCCCATGTAGTTGGTTTCCCAGTTTTCTCCGGCCGGGCCGATGGCGGCGAAATGGGCGCCGTCGTACAATTTGCGAAGTGCCATGATCTTCTCGTGGGTGGACAGCCCGAGCAGAAAGCCGGCCGGTTTCAGCTCCACCACAGGCCCGTCGGCGGCTTCCCGGATGACGGCATAGACCGGGGTTGCCGAGCGCCTCTCGAAGACCAGTTCGTCCAGGCCGGTCCATTTGAACTTGGCGCCGAACTTGCCGCTGCCGGCTGACCACATGGCCGCCGGCAGCCCTTTGAGCGATCCCTTGATCGGACTGTAGCCGGAGAAATAGGTGCGCATCCCGGTCATGGCGCTGCTGCCGGTGAGCAGACCGGTGTTGACGATCAACGGATTGGTTTCGCAGTAGGCCGTGGTCATCCGGCGTTTGGCCAGATCCTGAAACGACCGGCCGAAGCCGCCCAGCACGTCTTCAAAATTGCGGCAGGGGACATCTTCCATGGTCATGGCGCCGGTCTGCAGGTCGACGGTGCAGCGGCGGTACAAGATCGACGAAGGGTGGGCAACCGGGTCAGTGGTCAGAATTTTCATAGGGCTCCCTGCCTTGGCACGATTTCGTCTGCAACCGCGGTCAAAAAAATCTCGTGCAATTAACCGCCGTCCAGCAGTGGCAGCAGGCCAAGCACGTCGCTCTCCCGCAGAAGGTCGTCGATGCCGGCGTGTTCGCCGTTGAGCAGCACTATCCCGAGCAGCTGGTGCGGGATGGCCAGGTCTTCCACCACCTGCCGGACTCTGCAGCCGGGCGGATAGTTTTGAGACCTTTCCTTGAACCGGCCGATGCGGAATACCCCGTAAAGTTTGACGGTGATCTTCATGCCATGATCTTACCCTCGAGCAGCGGGTCATTGCAAAACCAAGGAAATCGATCTGTTGACCTTGCTCGCCAGTCGGGCCAGGTTTGAAGTTACGGGAGGAGGTCACCCCGGCCGCGTTGGCCTCATGCTGCTAAAGTGATACCGTGTCGCCGCCGCCTGTCAACTGTGGAAACGCCGGCCGCGCCCCTGGCCGGTTGTTGACAGGGCCGGTTGTTGACGCTTGCCCCGGATACGTATTAGTG
>JBFYXI010000209.1:0-4691 GCA_041310635.1 Desulfuromonadaceae bacterium
CGAGAAACCTCCTAGGTCACCAGCTCCACCCCGGCCTCAACGTCCCAGGGCTTGAGTTTGAGCTCCCTGAAGCCGTCGAAGCGTCCGGCGGCGACGCAGTCCAGGTCGAGGCTGGCCACTCCCGCCCGGCGCACTGCCTGGGCCAGGCGCTGAAAGCGTTCGAAGTGGCCGTAGTTGTTGTCCAGGCTGACTCGGTGGTCGTAGGCAAAGCCGGTGGCCAGCAGTGCCCGTTCCAGATCGGTTGTCGTCGAGACCCGCAGCGGCCGGCCGTTTAGGGTGGCGCCCCGGACGCGTTCAGCCATGAACAGCTCATGGTTGTGCGGGTTGAAGACCGCGCCGAGTTCCACCGTGCCGCGCACCTCCAGAGCGATGGACACGGCAAACCAGGGAAAACCGTGAGCAAAGTTGGTCGTGCCGTCGAGAGGATCGACGATCCAGCGGTGGTCGGCACCGCGCCGGCCATAGTCCCCTTCCTCGGCGAGAATATCGTGGTCCGGGTGGCGTTCCCTCAAGATGGTGACGATCGCCTGTTCGGCGGCGTGATCAGCCTCGGTCACCAGGTCGATGGCCCCCTTGTAGGCGACCGTCACCCCGGACTCGAGTTTTTCCATCAAAACCCGCCCGGCCGACTCGGCGGCGAGCAGCAGCGTATCGCGCATTATCCCCATCACCTCGGGCCAATAATCTTGACGCAGAGACGCCGCGGCGGCGAGAGAAGCTTTTGACTATCTCTGCGTCTGCGCCTCGTCATTGTGACTCACAAGCTAACATAGACCGGCTTTCCAAGCCAGCCTGCCGAATTTCCGGGCAGTCCCACTCAAATTTTGAGCAGATTTTTTGCCAGAGCCATCGACAGGGCCCGAGCTTCACATTAAATCTCAGCTATTTCAGGATTTTGCATGTCGGCACGTTGTTTGTAAGAGCATCCGGAAGCCGCCGACAAGGTCGTCCGCGGCCAACGCCAAGGAGGTCGCTGCCATGGATGCCGCCGTCCAATCCCTTTCCCGTTCCGGGGACGTCCTCTTCCTCATGCTCGGTGCGGTCATGGTCTTTGCCATGCACGCCGGCTTCGCCTTTCTCGAAGTCGGTACCGTCCGGCGCAAGAACCAGACCAACGCCCTGGTCAAGATCCTCACCGACTGGTCGGTTTCCACCGTGGTCTACTTCCTGATCGGCTATCCGCTGGCCTACGGGGTCAGCTTCCTGGTCCCGGCCGGGCAGCTGCTCGGTGACAATCAGGGCTACGAGCTGGTGCGCTTCTTCTTCCTGCTCTGCTTCGCCGCCTGCATCCCGGCCATCATCTCCGGCGGGATTGCCGAGCGCGCGCGCTTCTGGCCACAGGTGCTGGCCGGAGCGATCTTCGCCGGCCTCACCTACCCGCTCTTCGAATCGATCATCTGGGGGCAGCACAGCAGCGGCCTGCAGGGGTGGTTCAAGGAGATGTTCGGGGCGCCATTCCACGACTTTGCCGGCAGCGTAGTGGTTCACTCCATGGGAGGCTGGCTGGCGCTGCCGGCAGTATTGCTGCTCGGCCCACGCATGGGACGCTGGGTGCGCGGCCGCAGTCAGCCGATCCCGATCAGCAATATTCCCTTTCTGGCCCTGGGCAGTTGGGTCCTGGCGGTTGGCTGGTTCGGCTTCAACGTCATGAGCGCCCAGACCTTGACCGGCATCTCCGGACTGGTGGCGGTCAATTCCCTGCTGGCCATGGTCGGCGGGGTGATCTTTGCAGTGGTCGCCACCAAAGCCGACCCCGGCTTCGCCCACAACGGCGCCCTGGCCGGGCTGATCGCCATCTGCGCCGGCTCCGACCTGGTCCATCCGCTCGCCGCCTTTTTCATCGGCGGGCTGGGCGCACTGATCTTCGTCTACGGTTTCAAGTGGGAGCAGGAAAAACTGAAGATCGACGATGTCCTCGGGGTCTGGCCGCTGCACGGCATGATCGGCACCTGGGGAGGCATTGCCGCGGGGATCTTCGGCCTGCCGGCTCTCGGCGGCCTGGGCGGCGTCACCTTCCTGGCCCAACTGGCCGGCAGCCTGCTGGCCATCGGCTACGCCCTCGCCACCGGCTTCGCCGTCTATTTCGCCATAGTCAAGACCATCGGCTTCCGGCTCGATCCGGAGGAGGAATTCCGCGGCTCCGACCTGGCTATCCACCAGATCAACGCCTACCCGGAAGACGCCGTGTCGCGCTGAACCCAAGGATCACGGCAAGTCCGTACCGAAAACGGGGACAGAATTGAATTCTGTCCCCGTTTTCGCGCTTTGCGGTCAGGGCCGCCGCCGTCTCACAGAAATTCCTCGAAGTAATCGAGATCTTTGTGGAAGGTCTCCTCCAGCCGCCACAACGAGAAGAGCGCGATGGCCAGACACAGGCCGCCGACGGCCAGCGCCCCGCCTTCGAGACCGAGGGGCTGGCGGAGGAACTGGAAGAGCATGGTGATCGGCACGGTCATGCCGCGCACGAAGTTGGGGACGGTGGTCGCCACGGTGGCGCGCAGATTGGTGCCGAACTGCTCGGCGGCGACGGTGACGAAGATCGCCCAGTAACCGATGCCGAAACCGAGCAGGCCGCAGATCGCGTAGAAGGTGCCGGCACTGACCCCGGCGGCCTGGAAATAAACGCCCACCGCTGCCACCGTCACCAGCAGGAAGAGGAGGATCGCCTTGCGCCGGCTCCTCAACAGCTGGCTGAGCAAACCGCTGGCCAGGTCGCCGGCAACCAGGCCGATGTAGCAATACATCACGGCATTGCCGGCACTGACCACCCCCTGCACCCCCAGAGCCCGGGCGAACTCCGGCGAGAAGGTGATCAGCACGCCGACCACGAACCATGATGGAATGCCGATCAGGGTCGAATGCAGGTAGCGGGTGAAGCGCCCCCAATTGGTGAACAGCGCCAGAAAGTTGCCTTTGCTGACGACAGTGGCTTCCATCTGCCGGAACATCCCCGACTCGGCCACCTTGATCCGGGTGACCAGCAGCAGCAGGCCCAAAACCCCGCCGATGACGAAGGCAGTGCGCCAGTCGAAGTGCTTGGCCACCAGATTGGCGAGGATCGCCCCGGAGACGCCGACCGAGGCGACGATCATGGTGCCGTAGCCGCGTACGCTCTTGTGCAGGATCTCGGCCACCAGGGTGATGCCGGCCCCCAGCTCCCCGGCCAGGCCGACCCCGGCCACGAAACGCAGCACGGCATAGGCGGGGAGCGAGGTGACGAAGGCGTTGGCCAGGTTGGCCACCGAGTAGAGGAAGATCGAGGCGAACATGATCTTCAGCCGTCCCTTGCGGTCGCCGAGAACCCCCCAAAGGATGCCGCCGAGGAGCATCCCGGCCATCTGCATGTTGAGCAGGAACACCCCCTGGTCGATCAACTCCTGCCCCTCCAGCCCCAGGGCCTGGAGGCTCGGCACCCGCACGATGCTGAACAGCACCAGGTCGTAGATGTCGACGAAATAGCCCAGCGCGGCGACGATAACCGGCAGGGAGAAGATCTTGCGCAGATGGCCGGTTTCGCTCACGGCTTGCAGGCCCCCTCAACGTTACCGCGCAACCGGCAACGCGGCCAGTCACACGCTCGACAATACCTTCGAAAAATAACATAGCACCGGCCGCAAGGGTATATCCATCCACGACATATCCATCCACGACATTATTCATCCCCGACTCCGGCAGATACTTTCCGTTGCCGTTATCCCCGCTATACTTGCAAACAGAATGACCGCTCTGCGCCTGTTCCATACCATCGAGCCGTATTTCTGCGCCGGCCTCCTTGACGACCCGCTGTTGCTGGTGCGGGTACGGCCGACCGGGCGCAGTCTGCTGTTCGACTGCGGGCAACTGCAACATCTGGCCAAGCGCACCCTGCGCTCCATCGACACCGTGTTCGTCAGCCATGCCCACATGGACCATTTCATGGGGCTGGACCACCTGGTGCGCCACACCCACGTCGCGCCGCGCCCTCTCGACCTGTTCGGTCCACCGGGAATCGCCGCGCGGGTGGGGCACAAACTGGCCGGCTACGACTGGAACCTGGCCGAAGAGTGGTGGCGGACCATTCACGTTCACGAAGTCCATGAGGACCACATCGAACATCATCGGTTCGCCGGGGCCAAGGGTTTTCAGGGGGAACCCGCGGAGATGGAGCCGCGCGGCGGGGAGGCAATCTATGCCGACGCCTTCGTGACCGTCGCCGCGCGGCTGTGTGACCATGGCCTGCCGGTGCTGGCCTTCCGCTTGACCGAGGCCGAGATTTTCAGTATCGACCCGGCGCGGCTGGCTGCCGAGGGGCTGGTGCCCGGGCCGTGGCTGCGCGAACTCAAGGGTCGCTGGAAGCGCGGCGAGCTCGGTGCCGACCCGCTGGAGGCGCTGATCGCCACCGCGAGCGGCCCACAGCCGGTGCTGATTGCCGATGCGGCGGCCCTCTACGCGCGCCTGCGGGCCGACCGGCCGGCAGCCAGTCTCGGCTACGTCACCGACGTCGGCTTCACCGCCGCCAACCGCGCCCGGCTGCAGCAACTGCTGGCCGGTGTCCGCCTGCTCTGCTGCGAATCTACCTTCCTGGCTGCCGATATCGCAAAAGCCCGGGCTTCCCGGCATCTGTGCAGCAGTGACGTCAACCAGCTCGCCCGGGAACTGCGCCCGGACGTGCTGCTGCCGATGCACCTCTCCAAAGCCTACATCCGCAGGCC
>JBFYXI010000237.1:0-3621 GCA_041310635.1 Desulfuromonadaceae bacterium
AGGATGGTCGCCAGGGGGGTGCGCAGCTCGTGGGCGGCGGTAGAGATGAAATCGCTTTTCATCCGCTCCACCTGGCGCTGCTCGGTGACATCGTGCAGCGCGGTGATGCAGCCGCGAAAACCGCCGCGGGCACCGCGGATGACGGTGACCCGCGCCTGGTAGATGCGCCCCCCGCCAGCCCCGTCGGGGAAATCGATATCCGCGACCAGGATTTCCCCCTGGTGCTGCGGCGCCCGCCGGAGCAGGTCGATCAACCCGGCATGGCGGATGATGAGAAACGACGGCAGCTCACCGGCCTTGACCGAGTCGAGACCGAAGAGCTGTTCGGCACTATGGTTGATCAGGACAATGCGGCCGCGCCCGTCGGTGAGGAGCAGGCCGTCGGCCGCCGCGCGCAGGATGCCCTTGATCTTTGCCTGGGCCTCGCGGGTTTCGGCCAGAGAGCGGCGCAGCGCCAATTCCGTCTGGCGATGGGCCGAGATGTCCTGGTAGGCGAGCACGACCTGGGTGAGCTGCCCCGCCTCGTCAAACATCGGCCGGCCGATGACGTCGTAGACCCGCTCCCCCAGACGGACGCCGGGATTGAAAACTTCCTGGCCACTGGCCAGAACCCGGTTGAAGGTGCACTGCTCCTCCGGCACCTCGCCATGGCAGACCACCGCCTGGCAATCGTGCGGGTGGATCTCGCCGGTCGCGCTGATCAGCAGCTTGGCGGCCTTCTGGTTCCAGGCCAGCAGGCGGCGCCGGGGATCGAGCACCAGCAGGGCCGCGCCGACCGTGTCGAAGATCGCCTGGATCTCGTTGTGCGCCTCGGCCAGCTGGCGGTTGGTGGTCCGCAGCGTGTCGAGGATGTGACGAAAGCTGGCGGTGACGATGCCGATCGGGTCGAAAGTAACCAGGCTGTGGTTGTCGAGCTCTTCCGGGCGCAGCGTCCTGGTGCCGATCACCTCGAGAAGTTCATCGACCTTGGCGCGGATGTAATGGAAGGCTACGTCGCTGGTGGCCCGCAGGCTGGCGTTTTCCGCACGCAGGGCGGCGAGTTCGGCGGCAGGGTCCGGCGGGGCGGGTGCCGCGACGTGCTCGTCAGGGAGAAGGGCCATGGCGGATCACCCGGCCGGCCGGCTGATGACGATCCGGTAGTGGCCGGCAAGCTTGTCGACTTTGGTCGTCAGCCCCATGTTGCGCAGGGTCTCCGGGATGGTTCCGGTCGCGTCGCGGCTGTCGGTGAGGATCTCCAGTTCGACCTCGCGGGCCTTGAGGGCGGCGTGGTGGAGATTCACTTCGCGCAGGGTCAGCAGCAGGCAGGACGGGCAGACCTGGCCGCGGATATCGAAGGTGATGGTTTCGGGTTCCATGGGTCTCTCCAGGTGGATCCTTTCAGGCAGCCAGCAGCCGCCGCAGCAAGCGCCCGCCGAGCCAGGCGCCGGGGAGCAGGCCGACCAGGAACAACAGGCTCGGCATGCTGAACAGTGGCAGGCCGCCGAGCAGGTGCCAGACGTTGCATCCCAGCGCCATGCGCGAACCGAGGGCCATGATGACCCCGCCGGCAAAGACCATCAGCGCCTGGCGCCAGGGGATCCGCCAGCAGGGGTTGAACTCGCCCAACCGCACCGCCGAGAAGACCGCGCCGAGGACGATGCCGGCGATCAGCGGGAACTGGATCAGGGCGATCGCGTCGAGGACCGCCCCACCGCCCCCGGCCAGCGTCGGCCCGCCATGCGGCAGCGCGTAGCGCAGCGGCTGGGCCGTGAAGTACACCAGCGTATCGGCATGGGCCGGCCAGAGCGCCTGCTCGACAAAGGCCGCCGCCTTGGCATAGGAAGTGGTGACCCCCAGCGGCATGCCGGTGCCGAGCACCGAGAGCAGGCCGAGGCCCGCCAGCACCAGGGCGGTCCGCCAGGGGGGCACATAGCCCTCGGCCGACTGCGCGACCTGCCAGGCGCCGGCCAGGCGCCAGCGCCAGCACAGCCAGCCGCAGACCAGCGCGGCGGCGGCGACCCACCAGAACGGATTGGTCCCGGTCAGCTGCGGCAGGGTCACCGCCTGATCGTGCAGGGCCGTCGCGCGCTGCACCCGGACCCACCAGGGATGGATCTCGGCATATACGCCGCTGCCGGCGACCAGTCCGAGCAGGCCGATGCCGGCCAGGACGCTGCCGCCGCCCAGTTTGTAGAGCACCCCGACCACGCACCCGCCGGCCAGGACCATGCCGATGCCGAAAAGAGCGCCGCCGGCTATATGGACGAGCGACGGCGGGGTAAAGAGCGGAAACGGATAGTAGGGGAGCCAGCCAAGCAGGCGGACCCCCTCGAACAGCACGGCACTGACCGCCACCCCCAGCACCAGAGCGCGGAGCAGCCGCACCGAGCGGAACAGGAAGAGATCGCGAAAGGCCCCGGCCAGACAGAAGTCGGAACGGTGCATGAAAAACCCGGCCAGCAGACCGACCACCAGCGAGGTCAGTCCGGCCAGCCACGCTGCCGACGACAAGGGCGGCTTCTCCTTTCCTGAAACGTTCAGGGTCAGTTTTGCAAAATCGGCACCAATCCGCAACGTTTTTCAGTGAACCGCCGGCGGCGCGGGTTTGCGCACCGTGCCCTGCCGTTCCCGGAGTTCTCCGGCGGCAGAAACGAGCGGGACCATCGCCGGAAGGCGGTCAACTGGTCGGGAAACGGCGGAATCGCTCGACGGCCAGGGGAACCTGGTCCTCGGGGAGATTGCCGAAAGCCAGCCGCAGGTAGGGCGCCATCCCGGGACCAAAGGCTTCGCCGGGGAGGCAGAGCAGGTCGGCCTCGCGGGCCAGCCGCCGCGCCGCCTCCCAGCCGGACAGCTCCGGCCAGGGGTGGCGCACCCAGGCGAAAAAGGCGCCGCTGGCCACCCGCTGGAAGGGGTTGGCGGGGACGTCGAACAGTTCGACGAAACGGTCGTGACGACGGGCCATGCGGGCGGCATTGGCGGCCACCCAGTTGTCCAGCCGCTCGCAACCGTAACCGATGGCGCGCTGGGTGAGGTGCGGCTGACAGACCGCCATGGTGTCCTGGATCTTCAGGGCCTGGCGCAGTACCTCCACGCCGGCCACCAGCGCCCCGGCGCGGTAGCCGGTGAGGGCGAAGGTCTTGCCGAAGGAGACGATCTGGATAAAGTGCCGCTGCCAGTCCGGCTGGGCGAACAGGCCGTGCGGCGCCGCCCCGGCGGGGAGGAAGGCGTGGTAGGTCTCGTCGAGCAGCAGGGCGAGGTCATGGCGGCGGGCCAGGGCGAACAATTCGACGATGACCGCCGGGGGGATGACCGCCCCGGTCGGGTTGCTCGGGGTGACCAGCAGCAGGGCGCGGGTGCGCGGCGTGATCAGCCGGGCCATGGCCGCCGGATCGGGAAGGCCGCCGCGTGCCGGGTCGAAGGGGGCGTAGACCGGGGTGATCCCCAGGGCGCCGAGGGCCATGGGGTGATCGAAGTAGGCCGGCAGCTGCAGAATGACCTCGTCGCCGGCCCGGCAGAGGGTGAGGATGGCCAGCCAGAACGCCTGGCTGGCGCCGATGGTCAGGCACACCTCGTCGGCCGCCGGGCCGTTGCCGTAGCGGCGGGCCAGCCAGTCGGCCACCGCCGTGCGCACCTCGGCCAGGC
>JBFYXI010000250.1:0-4906 GCA_041310635.1 Desulfuromonadaceae bacterium
CGATCTCGATCCGCTTGTTCCTGGGCAAATCGATACCAGCGATGCGTGCCAATGTCTGATCCTCCTAAAAGTTTAACCCTGTCTCTGTTTGTGCTTGGGGTTTTCGCAGATGACCCGCACGATCCCCTTGCGCTTGATGATCTTGCATTTGTCGCAGATACTCTTGATCGACGAACGGACTTTCATGGTTCTTCCCTCAGACGAAACCGGTTCAACTTCCGGCCGTGGCGTCGTCGCCAGTCAGACCCGGGTCAGGATCTCCGGGCCGTGCTCAGTGATGGCGACCGTATGTTCAAAATGGGCCGACCGCTTGCCGTCCTGAGTCACCGCGGTCCAGCCGTCCTCTAAAATCCGCACTCCGGGAACCCCGGCATTGATCATCGGCTCGATGGCCAGGGTCATCCCCGGCTTGAGCCGCGGGCCCTGCCCGGGTGCACCGAAATTCGGCAACTGCGGCGCTTCGTGCAACTGTCGGCCGATACCGTGGCCGACAAACTCGCGGACCACACTGAACCCTCGCGGCTCGACCCAGGCCTGCACCGCGTGGGAGATGTCCGAGAGGCGCCCGCCGGGTACCGCCTTGGCAATCGCCTGGGCGAGCGACTGGCGCGTCGTTTCGACAAGCTTGACGGTTGTCTCGTCAACCTGACCAACCGGCACGGTGATGGCGGCATCACCGTAGTAGCCGAGGTAGAACACGCCGAAATCGATGCTCAGGATCTCCCCCGCTTCAAGCGGTCGCCGATCTGGGAAACCGTGCACCACCCGGTCGTTGGGGGAGGCGCAAAGAGCATAAGGGAAACCGCCGTAGCCCTTGAATGCCGGCTTGCCCCCATGGCGAAGACACGTCTGTTCCGCCAGTTGGTCAAGTTCCGCCGAGGTCACCCCCGGTTTGATGCGTTGCTCGAGCAACGCCAGGATTTCGGCGACAATCCGCCCCGCCGCCCGCATCTTCTCAAGTTCGGCGGCGCTCTTGAGAACGATCACCTCACCCCGCCTGCAGTGCGCTCAGCACTTGCTCCTGGACCTCGGCAATCGGTTGCATGCCATCCAACTCGACCAGCAGACCGGCCGCCCGATAGTAGTCGATCAGCGGAGCAGTCTGCTGCGCATAGACACTGAGCCGCTTGCGGATGGTTTCCTCGCGGTCGTCATCGCGCTGGTAGAGCTCGCCACCACAGGCATCGCAACGCTGTTCGTCGCGCGGCGGGTCGAAGCGCACATGGTAGCCGCGCCTGCACTCCCGGCAGGTGCGCCGTCCGGTCAAACGCTCCACCAGGGCGTCGGCGTCGACGGTCAGGGATACCACCCGATCGAGCCGGCGATCCAGTGCCGCCAGGGTCGCCTGCAAGGCATCCGCCTGGGCCACGGTCCGCGGGAAACCGTCAAGAATGAAACCGGGCAGGCAGTCGTCCTGCTGGAACCGCTCGCGAACGATGCCGATGACCACGTCATCGGGAACCAGGGCGCCGGCATCCATGTAAGTCTTGGCCTGCAGGCCAAGAGCCGAGCCGGCCTGCAACGCGCCGCGCAGGATATCACCGGTGGCAATCTGCGGAATGGCGAAACGCTCAGTCAGCATCTTGGCCTGGGTGCCCTTGCCGGCTCCCGGTGGTCCGAGTAGGATCAGTTTCATCGACCCGACCGCCTACCCACGCCGCCCCTTGATCGTCACGCCCTTCATGAACCCTTCGTAGGAGCGGGAGATCAGGTGCGCTTCGATCTGCGAGGCCGTGTCCATGCCGACCCCGACCACGATCAGCAGCGAGGTGCCGCCGAAGTAGAAGGGGAGGTTGAACTGGCCGATGAGGATCGTCGGCAACACGCAGACCGCGGAGATGTAAATGGCACCGGCAAAGGTCAGCCGGCCGAGCACGGTGTCAAGGTATTCCGCCGTCGGCTTGCCGGGACGCACGCCGGGGATGTAGCCGCCATGCTTCTTGATGTTGTCCGCCACGTCGACCGGGTTGAAGGTGACCGCGGTATAGAAGTAGCAGAAGAAGACGATCAGGCCGACGAAGAACAGGTTGTACAGCCAGTGTTCCGGAGTCATCATGGCGGCGAAAGTCTGCACCCAGGGCACATCGACGAAGGTGGCGATGGTGCTCGGGAACATGATGATCGAGCTGGCGAAGATCGGCGGGATAACCCCGCTCATGTTGATCTTCAGCGGCAAATGGCTGCTCTGGCCGCCCATGCTGCGCGCGCCGACTACCCGTTTGGCGTAGTGAATCGGCACCCGGCGTTGGCCGCGCTCCATGAATACCACCGCCCAGATCACCGCGACCATGACCGCGATAATCATCAGCAGGAGGGCCGGCGACAGGGCTCCGGTCTTCATCAGGCGGATGCTGTTGACCAACGCTCCGGGCGTTTCGGCGACGATGCCGGCAAAGATCACCAGGGAGATGCCGTTGCCGATGCCCCGCTCGGTGATCTGCTCGCCCAGCCACATGATAAAGGCGGTGCCGGCGGTCAGGGTGATGACGCTCAGGACGATGAAGCCGAACCCGGTCGCATGCACGACCGGCTCGCCGGCCGGGCCGCGCATACTCTGCAGGCCGTAGGCGATCCCGGTGCCCTGGATGACCGACAGGACCACCGTGCCGTAGCGAGTCCAGCGGGTCAGCTTCTTGCGCCCCTGCTCCCCTTCCTTGGCCAGCCGCTCTACCGGTTCGAAGACCACGGTCAGCAACTGCAGGATGATCGAGGCGCTGATGTACGGCATGATGCCGAGGGCGAACACCGTCATCCGCTCGAGGGCCCCGCCGGTAAACGAACTGACCAGCCCCAGCAATGTCCCTTCGGTGCCCTGGAAGAACTGGGCCAGGACGTTGCGGTCGACACCGGGGAGCGGCACATGGCAGCCGACCCGGTACACCGCCAGCATGCCGAGGGTAAAGAGAATCCGCCGGCGTAGCTCAGGTATGCTGAAAACTGTCTGAATTTTAGCGAACAAGGCTAAACCACCTCAACCGTGCCGCCAGCCGCGGCGATCTTGTCCTGGGCCGATTTACTGAATTTATGCGCCCTGACCGTCAAGGACTTGGTCAGATCGCCATCCCCCAGCACCTTGATGCCATCCTTGAGCTGGCCGATCAGCCCGGCCTTGCCCAGGGCTTCGACATCCACCACGCTGCCGGTTTCGAACAGTTCGAGGTCACGCAGGTTGACCAGGGCGTATTCTTTACGGCTCAACGGCGTGAAGCCGCGCTTGGGCAGGCGCCGCTGCAGGGGCATCTGGCCGCCCTCGAAGCCGGCCTTGATACTGCCGCCGGAACGGGCCTTCTGTCCCTTGTGACCCTTGCCGGCAGTCTTGCCGGTACCGGAGCCGTGGCCGCGACCGATACGTTTTCTATTGCGATGCGAACCGAGAGCCGGTTGTAGATTACTGAGATCCATTGTCATCCGTCCTTGCGCTTAGCCCTCAACGACCACCAGATGGGAAACCTTGTTGATCATGCCGCGGATTTCCGGAGTGTCCTGCAGCGTAACCGTCTGGTTGAGTCGCCACAGGCCGAGGCCGTGCAGAACCTTGGTGAAGTACTTATCGCGGCCAATCCCGCTACGCTTGAGAGTTACTTTGATATCAGCCATTGCCATCTCCGTTTCAGGCGTTCTCGTCGTCGCCCTCGGCGAGGCCGCGCCGGGCCATGATCTCAGCGGGATCCTGCAGCATCTGCAGGGCCCGCATGGTCGCCTTGACCACGTTGTGCGGGTTATTGGAACCGAGACACTTGGAAAGGATGTCGCTGATCCCGGCCACTTCAAGGATGGCGCGGGTGGCGCCGCCGGCGATGACGCCGGTTCCCTGCGAAGCCGGTTTCAGCAGCACCTTGCCGGCGCCGAATTTGCCGAGCACATCGTAGGGGATGGTGGTCCCCTGGCGCGGCACCGAGATCATGCTCTTCTTGGCCTGCTCGACCCCTTTGCGGATCGCCTCCGGCACCTCGCGGGCCTTGCCCAGCCCGTAGCCGACCTTACCGGAACCGTCGCCGACTACGACCAGGGCCGAGAAGCTGAAACGCCGTCCACCCTTGACGACCTTGGCGGTACGATTGATGTGGATGACGCGATCGAGTAAATTGGATTCGCTGGTTTCAACGCGCTGCAAGCTCGCCTCCTATGTGCTCAGAAAGACAGACCGGCTTCGCGAGCCGCATCCGCCAGGGCCTTGATCCGGCCATGGTATAGAAAACCGTTGCGATCAAAGACCACCTGCGTGATGTTTTTTGCCAGGGCCCGCTCGGCGATTTTCTTGCCGACCAGCTTGGCCGCTTCCACGTTGCCGCTTACCTTCAGGTCGCCGCCGACATCCTTGGTGACGGTAGACACCGCCACCAGCGTCGTGCCGGTGACATCCTCAATGATCTGGGCATAAATGTGTTTGGCGCTGCGGAAAATGCACAACCGCGGGCGCTCCTGAGAGCCACGGACTTTGCGGCGCACGCGCACCTGGCGCTTGCTGCGGGCGATTTGCCGTTCTTTCGCGACGTTCACGATACTCACCTCGTTACCTACTTCTTGGCGCCGGCTTTGCCGGCCTTGCGCAGGATGCGCTCATCAGCGTACTTGATCCCCTTCCCCTTGTACGGCTCGGGCGGACGGAAGGAGCGGATCTTGGCCGCCGTGGCACCTACCAGTTCCTTGTCGATTCCGGACACCGTGATCTTGGTCTGCTTCTCGACTTCGGCACTCACGCCGGCCGGAAGGGGGTACTCCACCGGGTGCGAATAACCGAGGGCCAGGTTGAGCGTGGTTCCCTTGAGTTCGGCACGGTAGCCGACGCCGTTGATTTCTAGTCCTCTGGTGAACCCTTTGGTGACCCCATCGACCATGTTGGCGACCAGGGTCCGGGTAAGACCCTGCAGGGCGCCACCCGCGGCGGGGTTGCGGGGCGCCACCA
>JBFYXI010000260.1:0-6697 GCA_041310635.1 Desulfuromonadaceae bacterium
GTCTCGGCAGACCCGTCGCTGCCGGCTTTCTTCTTGCGCCGACGTTTGCGCTTCTTCTTTAAAGCGTCCTCGGCGGCCCCAGCCATGATTTCAGCAGCGGCCTCGGCGGAAGGCGGTTCCGCAGGCTCCCGGTCAATTGGCCGGGACAGCTTGTCCGGCATCGCGGTCACCCTGGCCTCGATATATTCGGCGGCGGCTTTTTCCTTCTCGCGCTTTTGCAGGGTGATTTCAACCTGGTCGGCGAGGAATGAGGTACGCCCGGTGATCTGGATGTCCGCCTGGTAGCGGCGCTCCATCTCGACCAGTTCTTCGCGCTTTTCGTTGAGCAGGTAGCTGGCAACCTCGCGCGCCATCTGGGCTTCGGCCTCGGCAATCTGCCCCTTGGCCAGGCCGGCGTGGAGGCGGCGCAGCACCGAGATGGCCAGCGTCTCGACGCTGCGGATCTGGCCGGCGCCCTGGCAGTGGGGGCAGACCCGATAGGCCCCTTCGGTCAGGGCCGGCTTGATCCGCTGGCGGCTCATCTCCAGCATGCCGAACTGGCTGATGTGGCCGATGGTGATGCGGGCCTTGTCGCGGGCAGTCGCTTCTTTCAGGCGGTCCTCGACCTGGCGGTTATGCTTGCGCTCGCGCATGTCGATGAAGTCGATGACGATCAGTCCGCCGAGGTCGCGCAGGCGCAGTTGCCGGGCCACCTCTTCGGCGGCCTCCAGGTTGGTCCGGGTCGCGGTTGCCTCGACGTTCGACTCACCGGCCATCTTGCCGCTGTTGACGTCGATCGCCACCAGCGCCTCGGTCGTGTCGATAACGATCGACCCGCCGGAGGGGAGGGGGACCTTGTTGCGGTTGATCGTCTCGATCTGCTCCTCGATCTGGTAACGAGAGAAGATCGGCCGCCGCTCCTGGTGCAGTTTGACCAGCCCGGCCTGCTCGGGCATCACCACCTCGAAGAACTCGCGCGCCTCGCGGAAGACCTCGGGATCGTCGATCAGCACTTCGTCCATGTCGGTGGTGAAGTAGTCGCGGATCGAGCGGATCACCAGGTTCGATTCCTTGTAGAGCAGCGCCGGAGCCTTGACCTTGTTTTCGAGCAGCTGAATGTTTTCGAAGAGGCGCATCAGGTAGAGATAGTCGCGCTCCAGTTCCTCGCGGGTCTGGTCCAGCGCGGCGGTGCGGACGATGCAGCCGACGTTTTCGGGGAGATCGAGGGTGGCCAGCGCCTTTTTCATCGCCTTGCGCTGCTTGTCGTCTTCGGCCTTGCGGGAAACGCCGCGGGTCGGCGTGCCGGGCATCAGCACCATGTAGCGCCCGGCCAGCGACAGGTAGGTGGTCAGCGCCGCCCCCTTGGTGCCGCGCTCCTCCTTGACGATCTGCACCAGGATTTCCTGGCCGCGTTGCAGCACGTCGTTGATGCGCGGCCGGCCGTTGAACTTGGCGTCGGGCTTGACCACCGCGGCGTTGACCTCGTCGATCTGCAGGAAGCCGAGACGCTCGGCCCCATAATCGACGAAGGCGGCCTGCAGCCCCGATTCAACCCGGACTACCACCGCCTTGTAGATGTTCCCTTTGGTTGGTTCGCGTCCGGCGACCTCGATGCCAAGTTCGGTGAGGACGCCGTTTTCAACGATGGCCACCCGGTTCTCTTCGGGATGGGTGGCATTAATCAGCATTTTCTTCGACATGTACAGCTTTCCGGCCGCCGCGCGCGGCAGCCTCGAATGGTGGGGACCGATCCTGACATCCGCTCAACCGGGGAGAGTGACTCACCCGGGAGCTGTTGCAACGTCAGGACACGGTTTGAAATTCTGCGCCCGGCAGGCCCGCGGCGGGCTGCCTCGGCGGCTATCACCCCGGCGCGCTGCTGGGGTGAAATCTTTTGAACTATAGCAGAAGGGCGGGAGAGAAGCAAACCGGCTGCCGGCAGCCGGTTGCTGGTTGCCGGTAGCCAATAACCGGCTGCCGGTCACCAGCTATTGATCCAGCTGCGCGTCGATGAAATCGAAATCGATCTGCTCCTCGGCCAGCTTCTTCACCAGGTTGATCTTCTCAACATCCTCGGCGGTGATCTTCGACACGTCCTCGTTGATGACGCGGAAGGTGTAGGCGGTGCTGCGTTCGATCCGCATATAAGGGAGATCGCTGTCGTCGAGCACTTCCTGGACGATGCTCGCCACCGGACTCAGCCCGGGGATGACGATGCCGACCAGCTTCGCCCGGTATTCGGGGATATGGTAGAGGGAAGCCATCAGCACCAGCAGTTCGTCGCGGCTGCTGGTGACGATCAGCAGGGAGTTGGGATCGAGCATCTCCACCACTTTCTGGGCCGAGGCGGCGCCGAGGTGGACTTGGTGGATGATGCGCATCCCCTGTTCGCGGGTGGCGCGCAACGGCAGACCGAGCAGCTTGGCGATATGCTGCAGGGTCGGGCCGGCGAGAATCGGCGAGTAGTTGAAACCGCCGTGCACCTTGACGCCGTGGGGCTCGGCGGCCATCGCCAGGTAATGCAGAGTGCGCTCGCGCTTCTCGGCGATCAGCTTGTTCGGCATGACCAGGCGCACGCAGGCGCCGGCCTCGCGGTAGAGCGCAAGGTTGAGGGCGACGTCGTCGATGACATGGCCGATGCCGCCCCCCGAGATCATCATGACCGGCGCATCGATCAGCCTGGCCACCCGGGCGTTGCTCAGCCCCAGCACCGAGCCGACCCCGCTGTGACCGGCCCCTTCGATGATCAGGAAGTCACAGCTTTGCTCCAGCTCGCGCACCGCCTTGAGCAGCTGCTCTTCGAGCGCGCTGCCGGCCAGCTTGCCATCGAGCAGCAGGCGGGTGGTTTCGGGCTGCAGAACCACCGGCGACATCAGCGGCAGCTGCCGCTCCAGGCCGTAAACCCCGGCGATCAGGGCGGCATCCTTGTCAACCCAGGTTTCGCCAATCTTGACCGGTTTCGGGCCGACCGGCTTGACAAAACCGACCCGCGCGTATTTTTTTTTGGCCAGGTGCATCAGCGACAGGCTGGTGGTGGTCTTGCCGCAGTTCTGGCCGGTGGCGGCGATGAAGATCTTGCGGGCCATGGTTTTTCTCCGGGACTGGGGGTTGGAGACTCGGGGCTGGTTATCTATGGCCTTGCTGAAATGATAATTTGACAAGCAGTTAATGTCCAGAAGCACTTCCCCAGCCCCCTGTCATCCCATCCCGCACTATGCTATAAACATCCCCATGCTGCAACTGATCAACGTCACCAAAAGCTTTGCCGGGCAGACCGTGCTCAATGCCGTCGACTGGCACCTGCGCCCGGGCGAGCGCATCGGCCTGTGCGGCGAAAACGGCGCCGGCAAGACCACCCTGCTGCGCCTGCTCGCCGGCCAGTACGAGCCGGATGCCGGCACGGTGCAGATGGCGCGCGGCACGCTGGTCGGCTACCTGCCGCAGGATGGCCTGGAGCATGCCGGGCGCCCGCTGTTTGCCGAGGCGCGCAGCGCCCTCGACCACCTGTTGGCCATCGAGAAGGAACTGGAGGACCTGGAAGAGCGCATCAGCGCCAGCCACGCCCAGGCCGACCTCGATCGCTATGCGCTGCTGCAGGAGGAGTTCCTGCAGCGCGGCGGCTACGCCATGGAGGCCGAGGTGGCCCGGGTGCTGAAGGGGCTCGGCTTCTCCGAGGCCGACCGCGACAAGCCCTGCGAGCACTTCTCCGGGGGCTGGCAGATGCGCATCGCCCTGGCCAAGCTGCTGCTGCGCCGACCGAACCTGCTGCTCCTCGACGAGCCCACCAATCATCTCGATCTCCCCGCCCGCGACTGGCTGGAGGAGTACCTGGCCAACTACCCGTTCACGGTGGTCATGGTCTCCCACGACCGCTTCTTCCTCGATCAGGTGGTCACCAAAATCGTCGAGATCTGGCATGCCCGGCTGACCGACTACCCCGGCGATTACACCCGCTACCTGGCGGCCCGTGACGAGAAGGTTGCCGCCCTGCGCGAGGCCAAGCGCCGCCAGGATGAGGACATCGCCAAGATCGAGGCGTTCATCAACAAGTTCCGCTACAACAACATCAAGGCTCCCCTGGTGCAGAGCCGCATCAAGCAGCTGGAGAAGATCGAGCGCATCGACCTGCCCCCGGAACGCAAACGGATCGCCTTCGCCTTCCCGCCGCCGCCGAAGGGGGGGCGGCGGGCCGTCCGGCTGGCGGCAGTCACCCACGGCTACGGCGGACAGACGGTGCTGGCCGGAGTCGACCTCACGATCGAACGCGGCGAACGGGTGGCCCTGGTCGGGGCCAACGGCGCCGGCAAGTCGACCTTGATGCGCCTGCTGGCCGGGGTGGAGGCTCCGCTGGCAGGGTGCCGCGAGGAGGGCGCCGGCCTGGAGCTGGCCTATTTCGCCCAGGATCAGGCCCTGACCCTCGACCCGGAGCTGACGGCGCTGGAGCAGATCACCCGGGCCGCTCCCTTCGACATGGTGCCGAAAGTGCGCAATCTGCTCGGCGCCTTTCTGTTCCACGGCGACGACGTCCATAAAAAGGTCAAGGTGCTCTCCGGCGGCGAACGCAACCGCCTGGCCCTGGCCATCCTGCTGCTGCGGCCGGCCAACCTGCTGCTGCTGGACGAGCCGACCAACCATCTCGACCTGGCGTCCAAGGAAGTGTTGCTCGCTGCCCTGCGCGGCTACGGCGGCACCCTGGTGTTTGTCTCCCACGACCGCTACTTCGTCGACGCCCTGGCAAGCCGGGTCGTCGATGTGGCTGCCGGCACGGCCACCGCTTACCTGGGCAACTACGAGGACTTCCTGCGCGCCAGGGGCGGCGGGGGGGTGGCCGGCCATTCGGTGCTGCGGGTCGAGACCACAGCAGCCCCCAGAAACGTGCCGGCCGACGACGACAAGGCCGCGCGGATCGCTTCTCACGCCGACCGCAAGGCGGCCCAGCGCGAGGCGCAGCGCCGCGAGAAACGCCTGGCGGAAGTCGAAGCCCGCATCGCCGAGCTCGAAGCGCAGCTCGACAGGCTGGTCAAGGAGATGCAGGATCCCGCCCTGGCCACCGACCATGCCCGGCTCTACCCGTTGATCGACCGGCATGCGATGCTGCAGGCCGAGCTCGACGACCGGCTGGCACACTGGGAAGAGCTCCAGGAAGAGGTCGGGGAGGCGGGATGGGCCGGCGGCGGCACTTAGGTTTCGCTTGAAGTTTTTTAATGACCATGATAATATGACCATGGTTTTTTGGAGGTGGTCATGACGCTGAAAATGTCCAAATCGCAGTTCAAGCCACGCAGTCTCGAGCTTTTTCGCCAGATCGAACAGACCGGGGAAGAGCTGGTCATCACCGACCATGGTCGCCCTGTCCTCAAGGTCATCCCCTACCGGGAAGATGCCGATGAGTGCCTGAGTGTCCTGCGGGATACCGTGCTGCGCTACGAGCGGCCGCTGGAACCGGCGTGTGATGAGGACGAGTGGGAGGCTGGCCGGTGATCGTGCTCGATACCCACGTCTGGCTCTGGTGGATCAGCAATCCGGAGTTGCTGGGTGGGGTGGCGACCGAAGCGATTGCCGGTGCTCGATCGCGGCGCGAACTGTTCGTCTCCAGCATCAGCGTCTGGGAAGTCGCCATGCTCACGCAAAAGGGGCGGCTGCAGTTGGCTCTCGACGTGCGCGACTGGCTGGCCCGCTGCGAGGCGCTGCCGTTTCTTCAATTTGTTCCAGTCAACAATGCGATCGCCGTCCAGGCCACCCGTTTGCCGGGCGGACTGCATGGCGATCCGGCCGACCGGATCATCGTCGCCACCGCCCTGTCCCTCGGCGCCACCCTGGTGACCAAAGACGAGAAGCTGTTGAACTATGCGCCAGTGAAAACCCTGTGGTAGGGCCGACGATGGCCGTGTAGGCTGAACACTAACGTCAACAACTGACCGGCTGGAAATCAATGAACCGTCCGTTCATCGTCACCGTGGCCAGCGAAAAAGGGGGGGTGGGCAAGACCACCATTGCCACCAACCTGGCCGTCTACCTCAAGGCCCTGCATGAGGATCTGCCGGTCACCATCGCCTCCTTCGACAACCACTTCAGCATCGACCACATGTTTGCCCTCGGCCCGCGCCCGGCGGCGGGGATGGTCGAGCTGCTCGACGGTTCCGCGGCGGCCGATCTGGTCCACCTCGGCCAGTACGGGGTGCAGTACGTCGCCTCGGCGCGGCGGCTGACCGCGCCGGACGCCGCGCCGGCCACGCTGCGCCCCTTGCTTGACGCCCTCGACCTCGGCGGGATCCTGATCCTCGATACGCGGCCGATCCTCGACTGGTTCACCGAAGCCGCTCTGCAGGCCGCCGACCTGGTGCTGACTCCGGTCAAGGACCGGGCCGCGCTGGTCAACGCGGCCGCCCTCCGCGCCGTGCTGAAGGCGACCGGTGATGAAGCGAAGCTCTGGCTGGTGCCGAGCCTGGTCGATGCCCGGGCCCGGCTCAACCGCGAGGTCAAGGTCAGCGATTTTCTGGCCTACGCCGCCCGCGAGCGCGATTACCAGGTTGCCGACCTGGTGATCAGCAAGAGCCCCCGGGTGGAAAGCCTGGCCTCCGGCTTTTCGACCCGCATCCTGCCGGTCCTGACCCATGCCCGCCACACCGCTGTCCATGGCCAGCTGCGCCAGCTGGCCGAATTCGTCCTCGCCCGGCGCCATGCCGCACCGGTTTGCGGGGCGGTGATCGCGGGGGGC
>JBFYXI010000006.1:0-8621 GCA_041310635.1 Desulfuromonadaceae bacterium
ACGGCATGCATGCCGCCCAGGGGATTCTCACCGCGCGCGGCGGCATGACCTCGCACGCCGCGGTGGTGGCCCGCGGCATGGGCAAGTGCTGCGTCGCCGGCTGCGGCGACATCAAGGTCGACTACGCCACCCAACAGTTCACCGCACGCGGCGGGCACGTGGTCAGGAAGGGCGACGTGATCACCCTCGACGGCTCCTCCGGTGAGGTGATCCTGGGGCAGGTGCCGACGGTGCAGCCGGAGCTGACCGGCGAATTCGGCCAGCTGATGGGTTGGGTCGACGGCATTCGCCGTCTGCGGGTGCGCACCAACGCCGACACCCCGAACGATTCCCAGGTGGCCCGCGACTTCGGTGCCGAGGGGATCGGTCTATGCCGCACCGAACACATGTTCTTCGAAGGGGAGCGGATCATGGCGGTGCGCGAGATGATCCTCGCCGCCGACCTCGACGGGAGGCAGAAGGCCCTGGCCAAGATCCTGCCGATGCAAAAAGGCGACTTTCTCGGCATCTTCCGGGTGATGAAGGGGCTGCCGGTGACCATCCGCCTGCTCGATCCGCCGCTCCACGAGTTCCTGCCGCACACCGACGCGGAGATTGAGGAGCTTTCCAGGGAGATCCACGTCCCTGCGGCGACCCTCAAGGCCAAGGTCGAAGCCCTGCACGAATTCAACCCGATGCTTGGCCACCGCGGTTGCCGCCTGGCGATCACCTTCCCGGAGATCTACGACATGCAGGTGCGGGCGATCATGGAAGCCGCCTGCGAGCTGATCAAGAACGAAGGCTACGAGATCGTCCCCGAGATCATGATTCCGCTGGTCGGCGAGGTCCGGGAATTGGCGGTGCTGCGCCGCAACGCGGTGCGCGTCGCCGATGAGGTGATCGCCGCCTACGGCGTCAAGGTCAAGTACCTGATCGGCACCATGATCGAACTGCCGCGCGCGGCGCTGACCGCCGACGAGATCGCCAAGGAAGCCGAGTTCTTCTCCTTCGGCACCAACGACCTGACCCAGACCACCTATGGCCTGTCGCGCGATGACGCCGGTAAGTTCCTCCCCTTCTACGTCGAACAGGAGATCTTCCCGAACGACCCGTTCGTGGCTCTCGACCAGGTCGGGGTGGGCATGTTGGTGAAGATGGGGTGCGAGAAGGGGCGAGCCACCCGTCCGGACCTCAAGCTCGGCATCTGCGGCGAGCATGGCGGCGAGTCCTCGTCGGTCAAGTTCTTTCACCGCATCGGCCTCGACTACGTCTCCTGTTCCCCCTACCGCGTGCCGATCGCCCGTCTGGCGGCAGCGCAGGCAGTCCTGGAGGAAGCGAAGTAAGGCCGTCGTAAGCCAGGTCGGTTTCAACCGGGGGGCGGAAGTTCCGCCCCCCGGTTGATTCCTGTCAAGGGGCCGGGTGCGACAATGTCGGTGGCGGTATGCGGGTCAGGCAGAAGCAGAGGGAGCGAAGTCCCCATACATCTTCCGGTAGTGATCGTATGCGCCCATGCGCCGGGGATTCCCCTCCGAGGCAAGGGCGTCGATGCGCAGGAATTCCAGCAACAGGGGGAAGCGGTCGTCAGCCAGGAAAGCCTTCTGCCGGTGGGTCAGATCCGCGCCTGGTTGCAACTGCCAGGCGTGATGAAAGGTGTGATGGCGAATGGTCCAGACGATTCTCCCGCTGAGTTCCTCGGGGAAACCCAGGCGCTGCAGGATGGTCTTGGCCATGGTTGCGCCAACCTTGGCATGGTCATGGGCGGTGATGCGGCCATCGGCATGAACGACCGTGGTGGCGGGCTTGCCGATATCGTGCAGCAGCGCCACCCAGAGCAGGTCCGGGTCAGCATCGGAGGGACAGGCGGAGATGGCCTGCCGGGTGTGTTCAGCGACGTCACCTTCGGCGTGATAGTCGGGGGGCTGAAGAGTTCCGGCCAGCGGGGCGAGTTCCGGAATGGCTTCGACCAGCTGTTCCCACCAGTCTGACTCCCGGCGGCGAATGAAGTGCTCCAGGCGCTGCCAGAACGGCTCTGTCCCCCCTACTGCCGCCGTAAAAACCGGCAGCGACGACAGCCGTTCCAGGTTTCGTTCCATTCGGCTGCAGGCGATGACGATCCGCTGCCAGCCACTGGGAATAATGGCCTGAGTGTGTGCCAGGTTGTTGCGCAGCGCTTCCATATCCTTGACCACCTCGCGAATCTCCCGGCGGGAAGCGAACCCCAGCGCTTCTCGAACTTCCCGGTCGTACGATAGAATCCAGCCCTTGTCGCCATACTGCAGGCAATCGATCAGCTCGATCTTCTGGCCGCGGCGCTCGCGAACCTCCTGCAGAATCCTGGCCTTGGCGAGACGTGTCTCGGAGAGCAACTCTTGCCAGGAACCGTCGGCATATTTGTTACGGAGGATGTCGGTCATGACCATTTCCGCAATGGTGATGAGGCCGAACAGGAACATGCGCATCGGCGGCTTTTCCAGGTCGTCGAGGGTGATGATGGCAGTGGGCTGGTCGAGGACGGTGACGAAGCACTGGCGGTTGATCGCCAGGGAGCGGACCACGTCGACCAGGCTGGCCGTTTCGTCGATCAGGTCACTGTCGGTGCAAAACGGAACGAGATGGTCGCCGCATTTTCCGGAAGTCAGCGTTTCGCGACGGGCATAGCCACAGACCAGACCCTCCCTGCGAATACCAATTAAATCGAAATTTTTCTCGAGGAGGAACTGACGGACAGAGAGAGCGTCGGCATCGTTGTCGAAAGAGACCAGAGATTCAGCCAGGTCCATGGCCGAGAATCCTTCGAAGAAGAGGCGACGCAGACGTGCGTGCAGCGACCGGCTGAAGGACATAATTCTCTCCATTCGTGCAAGGGGGAGTTCCCCTGCATTTTATTCGGCTTCAACACGATTGAGAACACTTGACTACAGGTCGTCCATCAAGGGTTGCTGCTTACTGTTCCGCGCACGACGACAATTCGCCGGGCACCCGTTTCCGAGAAAAAAGGCCCGGAGTTATTGTCTCCAGGCCTTTTGTCCTCTGTGCAAGCTGAGGCTAATCTGCGTCCGCCCTGGCTGTTTCCGGCGGTGGTGGCGGGTTGGCGATCAGGTCGGCCTGATCGACCCAGCCGCCGCCCATGGCCCGGTACACGTCGACCAGGGCAATCAGGGTGCCGGCCTGGGTCTGGACCTGGGTGAGCTGGCCGTCGAACAGCGCGCGGTCGGCGTCGAGCACCTGCAGGTAGCTGGTCTTGCCGGCCTCGTACTGCAGCTTGGCCAGGCGCGCGTAGGTGCTCAGCGCCGCGACCTGGCGGAGCTGGGCCGCCAGCTGTTCGCGCCCCTTGGTGGTGCTCACCAGGGCGTCCTCAGTTTCGCGGAAGGCATTGAGAATGACCTGCCGGTAATTGAACAGGGCCTGGCGCTGCCGGGCTTCCGACGCCTTGACCTGCCCCTCGATGGCGCCGAAGGTGAAGATCGGTGCTAGCACATTGCCGCTGATCTGCCAGAGTTCCGAAGGTCCCTCGAACAACTGGTCGGAATGGATGCTGGCGGTGCCGAAGGCGCCGGTCAGAGAAACCCGTGGGAAGTACAGGGCCCGGGCCACGCCGATGCGGGCGTTGGCGGCGATCAGCTGTTGCTCGGCGCCGAGGATGTCGGGGCGGCGCTCCAGGAGCGCCGAGGGGAGCCCTTCCGGGATGCCGGGGATCGTCAGCCCGTCGATGGATTGGCCGCGCTGGATGAAGCCGGGGTTGCGGCCGAGCAGCACGGCCAGCAGGTTCTCCTGGCGGGAGACCTGGGCCTCCAGTTGGGGGACGGCGGCCCGGGCCAGTTCATACTGCGATTCGACCTGGCTGACCTCGACCTGCGAGACGGTGCCGTACTGGTGGCGAAGCTGGAAGATGTGCAGCGACTCGGCATAGGCCTTTTCCGTGTCGCGGGCGATCTCCAGCTGACGGTCGAGGCCGAGCAGCGCCAGGTAAGCGCTGGCGGTGTTGGCGGTCAGGTTGAGCAGGACCGCTTTGCGGCCCGCTTCGGTCGCCAGCAGGTCGGCGCGGGCCGCCTCGTTGGCGCGGCGGATCCGCCCCCACAGGTCGATTTCCCAGGTGGCGTTGATCGTCCCCTCGTAATAGTTGTAGGAGCTGTTGTCCCCCGGGATCAGCCCGGTCTCCGTCTCGTCCTGCCGCGAGGCGAAACCACTGGCTCCGATCTGTGGGAAGAACTCGGCGCGGGTGGTCTGCAGCCGGCCAAGGTATTCGTCGACGCGCGCCGCGGCCACCAGCAGGTCGAGGTTCTCCCGGAGCGCGGTGTGAATCAGTTCGTTGAGCACCGGGTCCTCGAAGCGCTCCCACCAGGCCGCATCGGCCAGTCCGGCGGCGGCTTCGTAATCGATCCGCCATTCCGGCTGGGTGGCGATGGTCGGCCGCACGTAGTCGGGGCCGATGCTGCAGGCGGCGAGCAGCAGCGAGATGCAGACAATCAGCAGCCGGTTACGCATGGCTGGAACCTCCGTCGTGAGATGCAGTTGCTGCTGCTTTCCCCTTGCGTCGGGACAGAAATCCGGTCGCATCTTCGAGCAGCACGAAGAAGAGCGGCACGAAGAACGTGGCGACCACGGTGGAAGCCAGCATCCCGCCGATGACCCCGGTGCCGATGGCGCGCAGGCTGTTGGCGCCGGCGCCGGTGGCGATGGCCATCGGCACGCAGCCGAGGATGAAGGCCAGCGAGGTCATGACGATCGGCCGCAGACGCGAGCGGACGGCCTCGGTCGCTGCCTCGGCCGTCGTCATCCCGGCCCGTCGGTTCTTGGCGGCGAACTCGATGATCAAGATGGCGTTCTTGGCCGCCAGGCCGACCAGGGTGACCAGGCCGACCTGGAAGTAGACATCATTTTCCAGCCCGCAGATCCAGGTGAGCAGCAAGGCGCCACAGACGGCGAAGGGGACTGAAAGAATCACGCCGAAGGGCAGCGACCACTTTTCGTACTGGGCGGCCAGGATCAGAAATACCATGATGATGCCGAAGATGAAAGCCTGCGAGGAGGTGCCGCCGGCTTTCTTCTCTTCGAAGGCCTGGCCGGCCCAGGCAAAGCCGTAGCCGGCCGGCAGAACCTCCTTGGCGACGGCCTCCATGGTGGCGATGGCCTGGCCGGTGCTGTAGCCCTCCGCTTGGCTGCCGGTGATCTTGGCGGCCGGGAAGCCGTTGAAGCGTGGCAGCAGACTCGGGCCCGGTTGATAGCGAACCGTCGCTAGAGCCGAAATCGGCACCATCTGGCCGCTGTTACTCTTGACGAAAATCTGATCGAAGTCCTCGGGTTGGTCCCGATACTCGGGACGAGCCTGGATGATCACCTGCCAGATGCGCCCGAACTGGGTGAACTGGGAGATGTAGGCGGAACCGAAATAGGCCTGCAGCGTCTCGTAGACGACGTTGACCGGGATGCCAAGGACTTCGGCCCGGGCGCGATCGAGATCAAAGTAGAGCTGCTGCTGGGAGGCCGAGAAGGTGCTGGAGATGCCGGCCAGTTCCTGGTGCTCCCTGGCCTTGGTGACAAAGGCCCTGGTTATCTTCTCAAGTTCCTGCGGGGTACTGCCCCCCTTGCTCTGAATATAGAACTCGAAGCCGCCGGTGGTGCCGAGACCCGGAATCGACGGCGGGTTGATGGGGATGACCAAGCCTTCCTTGAGGCCGATGAACTGCTTGCGAGCATCGGCAACCACGGTAAAGGCGGAACCTTTTTCTCCTTTGCGTTCCTCGTAAGGTTTGAGCGCGGCAAACATCAATGCCGCATTGGTTCGGGTCTGGCTGTCGATGATGCTGTAGCCGTCGATCTGGGTGACCGCACCCACCGCCGGATTCTGCAGCAAGCCTTTGACCGCCTGATCGCTGACTGCAACGGTGCGTTCGAGACTGGCCGCGTCGGGCATGATGTTGCCGACAAAGATGTACCCCTGGTCCTCTTCGGGGACGAAGCTGCCAGGGACGAGCCTGAACAGGATCACAATGGCGACAATCAGGCCTCCGAACAGGCCGATGCCGATCAGCTTGTGGCCGATCAGCCAGCGCACTCCGGCGACGTAGCCGTTGGTCAGTTTGGTGAAACTGTTCTCGAACCAGAGGAAAAAGCCCTTCTTCTCGTGATGCCCCGGCTTGAGGATGCGCGCAGCCAGGGCCGGTGAGAGGGTCAGGGCGACCACCCCGGAAAGGGCCATGGAGATGGCGATGGTAATGGCGAACTGCTTGTAGAGGGTGCCGGTCATGCCGCCAAGGAAGGCGACCGGCAGGAAGACCGAACCGAGCACCAGGACAATGGCGACCAGGGCGCCGGCCAGCTCCGACATCGCCTTCTTGGAGGCCTCCATCGGCGACATGTGCAGGGTAGCCATATTGTGCTCGACGTTCTCGACGACGATGATGGCATCGTCGACCACCAGGCCGATGGCCAGGATCATGCCGAACAGGGTCAGCATGTTGGTGGAGAAGCCGAGCAGGTAGATGCCGATATAGGTGCCGATGATGGCGATCGGTACCGCCAGGATCGGGATGATGGTGGCGCGGAAGCTCTGCAGGAAGAGAAAGACCACCAGCACCACCAGCACCACCGCTTCGAAGAAGGTGTGCACCACCTTCTCGATGGAGGCCTCGGTGAACTTGCTGGTGTCGAGGACGATCTTGTATTCGAGGCCGTCGGGGAAGGCTGGTTTGGTCTCGTCAATCAGTGCGCGGACCTGGCGAGAGGTCTCGATGGCGTTGGCCCCCGGCTGCTGGTAGACGACGATCGATACCGCCCGCTGGCCGTTGACCTTGCTGGTAATGGAGTAGTCCTTGCTTCCCAGTTCGGCGTGGCCGACGTCCCTGAGGCGGACGATGGCGGTACCGGTCTGATCGGTGCGCAGGATGATATTGTCAAACTCTTCGGGTTTGACCAGCATCCCCTGGGTGGTGACCACGAAGCTCTGCTGGGTGCCGGGGGTGCTCGGGTTCTGGCCGATCTGGCCGACGCCGTAGGCCTTGTTCTGGCGTTGGATGGCGGCAGTCACCTCCTGGGAGGTGATCCCCATCTGCGCCAAACGGTCGGGCTTCAGCCAGATGCGCATGGCCACATCCGGAGCCGGAAACATCGTGGAGAGATTCGCCCCGGGAATGCGCTTGATGGCATCAAGCAGGTAGAGATTGACGTAGTTGCCCAGGTATGTCTGGTCGTAGCGGTTGTCGGGGGAGAAGAAGCTGACGACCATCATGAAGGCGTTGGAGCGCTTCTCGACGGTGACCCCCTGCTGGACGACAATGCTGGGAAGTTTGGAATTTGCCTGGCTGACACGGTTTTGCACATTGACCTGGGCGAGATCAGGGTCGGTTCCCGGATCGAAGGTGACGGTCAGGGTCATATTGCCGGTCGAGGAGCTGGTCGACGCCATGTAGCTCATGTTGTCAACGCCATTGACCTGCTGCTCGATCGGCGCCGCCACGGTGTTGGCGATGACCTCGGCGGTGGCGCCGGGATAGAACGCGCTGACCTGGACGGTCGGCGGGGCGATGTCGGGATACTGGGCCACGGGGGTCGCATTCATCGCCACCGCCCCGGCCAGAACCAGGAAGATGGAGATGACCGCGGCGAAGACCGGCCGGTCGATGAAGAAGCTGGCCATGGGCGGCTCCTTCTACTTTTTTTCGGCGGCCGGCGCGGTAGCCGGTGCCGGGGCGGCAGAGGGTGTCGCCGGGGCAGCGGCAACAGCTTTGACCGGGGCGCCGGGAGCCAGGCGCTGGAAGCCGTCGACGATCACCTGCTCGCCGGCCTTGAGCCCCTGCTTGATGACCCAGTCGTTGCCGACCCAGTCGCCGACGATAACCGGGCGAATCTCCGCTTTCCCGTCCGCGGTGACCAGGTAGACAACGTGGCCGTTGGAGGTCTGTTGCACGGCCCTCTGCGGCACCACCAGGGCATTGGGGCGGGTATCGCCCTTGACGTTCGCCTTGACAAACATCCCCGGACGCAGTTCCCCGTTGGCATTGGGCAGTTCGGCGCGGAGCAGGAAGGTGCCGGTTTCCTGATTGAAGGTCGGCGAGATGAAGTTGAGTTTGCCGACATAGGGATAGCGGCTGCCGTCGGGGAGTTCCACTTCGATTTGATAATTGAAATCGTCGGGGCGGATCAACTGGCCGGCGGCGATCTCCTGCTGGCGCTGCATCATCTGGTTCTGCGACAGGCTGAAGGTCACCCAGATCGGGTCGAGCCTGGCGACGAAGCTCAGGCGGCCGGGGGTGCCGGCATTCAGGTAGGTTCCCTCGCGGAAGAACGCCTCGCCGGAGACCCCGCTGACCGGTGCATGAATGGTGGTGTAGCCGAGGTCAAGCTCGGCCTTGTCAAGGTTGGCCTTGGCCGAGTAGAGCGCGGCTTCGGCAGACTGCACCTCACCGATGGCGTTGTCGAGATCGCTCTTGCTGGCTGCATCCAGTTCGGCCAGCGGCTTGACCCGGTCGAGGTTGGCCCTGGCGGTCCACAATTGGGCCTGACGGTTCTCCACTTCCCCCCTGGCGGCGGCCACCGCCGCCTGGAACGGCTTCGGGTCGATCTTGAACATGACCTGCCCGGCCTTCACCATTTCCCCTTCCTTGTAGAGAATCTTGTCGAGGAAGCCGCTGACCCGGGCGAGA
>JBFYXI010000060.1:0-3468 GCA_041310635.1 Desulfuromonadaceae bacterium
TAAACAGGTCATAACTGCCCAACCAACCGGACCGGGGAGCCACCGCCAGGCATCGCTGACGACACGCACCCGCGCCTGGCAGCCACTGCGCCCTGGCGTCCGAGCATTCAGGCAGTCACGCGACGAGATCTCAAACGGGCAGCATGAGCCTTTCAGGTAACGCCACCAGCCCGGAACCGCGCGCCTTGCGCCGGCATCCGACCAAGCTTTTCGTCGAGACGACGACGCGCTGCAACCTGAGTTGCGCCATGTGCGTCAAGCAAGCCGAAGGGTGCGGGATTTGCGAGGGCGATCTGGCACCGGCAACTTTCGCCGCGCTCGAACCGGCCCTCCCGACGATTGAAGCGCTGATCCTCAACGGCATCGGCGAACCGCTGCTCCACTCCGGCCTCGAGAGCTTCATCACCAGGGCCAAAGCGCTGATGCCGGAGGACAGCTGGGTCGGCTTTCAATCCAACGGCCTGCTGCTCAACGAAGCCCGCGCCCGCTCGCTAATGGGCGCCGGTCTTGACAAGATCTGCCTGTCCCTGGACTCCGTTTCTCCCGGCACCTATCAAAGGATCCGCGGGGGCGGCCAGCTCCTCGCCATCGAGCGCGCCTTTGCCGCCATTGCCAAGGCCAGGGCGGAACGGGGCGACAGCGCATTTCAGCTGGGCATCGAATTCGTCATCCTGCCGAGCAACATGCAGGAGCTGCCCGCAGTGCTCACCTGGGCGGCGGAGCATGGCGCTGCCTTTGCCATAGTCACCCATGCGCTGCCGTATGTGGAGGCTGGGTCGACCGACGTCACCTATGAAACCTGCTCTGCCGATGCCGTCGCCCTTTTCAGAAAATGGCAGAATACCGCGGTCGCCGAGGGTGCCGACTTGTTCCCGTACCCACGGATCATCTGGAAATACTCGAAAAGCGACGCGGAGCAGAAGGTGATCGGCCTGGTCGAAAGGATGAAGGCGGATGCTGAACAGAACGGCATCTATCTCGACCTGAAGAAACTCTTCGCCCTCGACCTCGCGCACATTGAGCGGACCGCCCAGGTCTTCGCCATGGCCCGCCGCGCCGCGGCGGACTGCGGCATCGACCTGAGGCTTCCCGAGCTGTTCCTGAAGGAGGCCCGCCATTGCGACTTCGTCGAGGAGGGAGGGATGTTCGTCTCGTGGGACGGGACCATCTTCCCCTGCTACTTTCTCTGGCACCACTATCAATGCTACGCGAGCGGCTGGCGGCAGACCGTAAAGCCGAGAGCGTTTGGCAACGTGACGGCAGAAAACATCCTTGATATCTGGAATTCAGAGGCTTTCCATGCCTTCCGCAGCAATGTCATCGGTTACAACTACCCCTACTGCGCGAGCTGCGGACTGGCCCCCTGCGACTACGTCCAGACCGAGGAGTTCGAGCAGGACTGTCACATCAATGCCGAGCCCTGCGGCAGCTGCCTTTGGTGCACGGGGATTTTCCAATGCCTCAGATAGCCGCTATGCGCATCCACGGATAGGCTGCCCATGACCGACCTCTTTTTGATATTGATCGGCGCGATTTTCGTAAACAACTTCGTGTTGGCGCGATTTTTGGGGATTTGTCCGTTCCTTGGGGTGTCGCGGTCGGTGGAGACGGCTCTGGGGATGGGGATGGCGGTGACCTTCGTGATGACGGTGGCCACGGTGGTGACCTGGCTGATCCAGACGTTCATTCTGGTGCCGTTCGGGATCGAGTATCTGCAGACCATCGCCTTCATTCTGGTGATCGCCTCGCTGGTGCAGCTGGTGGAGATGGTGGTGCAGAAGATGAGTCCGGTGCTGTACCAGTCGCTGGGGATCTACCTGCCGCTGATCACCACCAACTGCGCGGTGCTGGGGCTGGCGGTGCTGACGGTGCAGAAGGGCTACAGTTTTCTGGAAGGGGTGGTGTTTGCGCTTGGGGCGGCGCTGGGCTTCACGCTGGCGATGGTGTTGTTCGCCGGATTGCGGGAGCGGCTGGACTTCGCGCCGGTGCCGGAGAGTTTTCGCGGGGCGGCGATCGCGCTGGTGACGGCGGGGCTGCTGTCGCTGGCGTTCATGGGTTTTGCGGGAATGGTCAAGGGATGAGCGGCCTGGGAGTGGGGAGCGGAGCGTAGCATGGTCATGGCGATCTTGTGCCTGGGCGGCATCGGCCTGGTGGCGGCGGTGGCCCTCGGCGTGGCGGCGCGGTATTTCGCGGTGGAGGTGGACCCGCGGGAGCAGGTGCTGCTGGAGCTGCTGCCGGGGGTGAACTGCGGGGCCTGCGGCTATGCCGGCTGTTCCGGGTACGCCAAGGCGCTGGCGGCCGGCGAGGTGCCGCCGGACCGCTGCCCGCCGGGGGGTGCGGCGATGGTCGCGCAGCTGGCGGCGCTGCTCGGGGTGACGGCGACGGCGGCCGAAGCGCAGGTGGCGGTGGTGTTCTGCCAGGGGGACAACCGGCGCGCCCAGAGCAAGTATCAGTATCACGGGCTGGCCGACTGCACGGCGGCCCAGCGCCTGGCCGACGGTCCGAAGCAGTGCCCGGGGGGCTGCCTGGGGCTGGGCAGCTGCGAGCGGGCCTGCCCGTTCGGGGCGATCGAGATGACGGTGGACGGGCTGGCGGTGATCAGCCGGGAGCTGTGCACCGGCTGCCGCAAGTGCGTGGCGGCCTGCCCGCGGCAGGTGATCCGCATGACCCCGCGGGCGGCGACGGTGCACGTGCTGTGCAACAGCCACGACGCCGGGGCGGTGGTGCGCAAGTACTGCGCGATCGGCTGCATCACCTGCCAGATCTGCGTCAAGACGGCGCCGGACGCCTACCGGATGGAGGAGCGCCTGGCGGTGGTGGTCGAGGGGCAGGACGCGGCGGCGGCCGCGGCGGTGGCGCGCTGCCCGACCCATTGCATCCGTGATTTCACCGCCGGCTATCCCGAGGGCAGCCGGTTTGGCGCCCCTCACCCGGAGGCCGCCTGAGGCGGCGGAGCAGCAGCTATGTTCCTGAAGAGTTTTCCCGGCGGCCTGCATCCGCCCGACCACAAGCACACCGCCGGGCGGCCGGTGGAGGACTGCCCGCTCCCCGAGGAGCTGGTGGTGCCGCTGGCCCAGCACATCGGCGCGCCGGCGGTGGCGTGCGTGGCGGTGGGGCAGGCGGTGGGCAAGGGCGAGGTGATCGGCCAGGCCAAGGGCTTCGTGTCGGTGCCGGTGCACGCCCCGACCTCGGGGACGGTGGTGGCGCTCGAGCCGCGTCCGCACGCTTTGGGGCGGGCCCTGCCGGCGGTGGTCCTCCGCCCCGACGGCGAAGATTCCTGGGTCACAACACTGACGCCGGCCGACCCGGCCGCGCTGAGCAAGGACGCGCTGCTGGAGCGGATTCGCGCGGCGGGGGTGGTGGGGATGGGCGGGGCGACCTTCCCGACCCACGTCAAGCTGGCGCCGCCGGAGGACAAGCCGATCGACACCCTGCTGGTCAACGGGGTGGAGTGCGAGCCGTACCTGA
>JBFYXI010000088.1:0-6488 GCA_041310635.1 Desulfuromonadaceae bacterium
CCAGATCGGCACCCTGACGGAAACCCTCGATGCCATCGAGATGGCCAAGCGTGCCGGCTATACCGCAGTGATCTCGCACCGCTCCGGCGAAACCGAGGACACCACCATCGCCGACCTGGCGGTGGCCACGAACGCCGGGCAGATCAAGACCGGCTCGCTGTGCCGCACCGACCGAGTGTGCAAATACAACCAGCTGCTGCGCATCGAAGACGAACTGGGCGAGGTCGCCGAGTTCCGCGGTCGCGAGGTCTTCTACAACCTGCGCTGAGCCACCCTCCTTGCCACTTTGCGGCCAATCCCGGAGTCGTAGGGACTCCGGGATTGGATTGGCACCGGCGTGGCAGCGTTGCAGTGCCGGCCGTGCGCCGGCGGAGTAACGCAGGGCGGTTGACCTTCAGGAGGTCTCGCGCTGGCTGATGCGGCGGTCGACCAGGTAGTTGCTGCCGGGGAGGCTTTTGACGTAGTCCTTGACCTCGGTCGCCACCTGGGCGATTTCGAGCGGCGAGTCGAAACTGCGGCGGGCATCGGAAACCACCGCGATGGAAATGGTCATGAGTGGAAAGCGCCGGGTGACCCCGTAACGATCGGTGCCCTCGATATAGCCGCGCTCACGGTCATCCGCTGCATAGTGATCCGGCACTGCCCGGTCGAAGGTGGCGATGATCGCCTGGCAGACCGGTGCGACATGTTCCGGCGAGGTAATCAGGACGAAATCGTCGCCACCGATATGGCCGACAAAATCGCCGGGATCACCATGTTCGCCCTTGGCCCGGTAGATCACCTCGCCGGCCAGTTTGATCAGCTCACTCCCCCGCGCGTAGCCGTAGCGGTCGTTGTAAGCCTTGAAATCATCGAGATCGATGTAACACAGGGCAAACTTCTCGCCGCGCTGCATCTTCCCTTGCAGAACCTGCTCAATGGCGATGTTCCCCGGGAGGCGGGTCAGCGGGCTGGCGTCGAGACAAAGCTGCTGGGTGGCCTGGATCTTGCGCATCATATCGTGGATGGCGCGTTCCAGATCGTCGCCGGTGGCGTTCCCGACTTCGGGAAGAGCCTGATCGTAAACCACATTGGCCAGCTGCCGGGTGGCCTGCTTCAGGCGGGAGAGCACCCGCGCGGCCTGACTGGCGGCGACAACCATCCCGACCAACCCCCCGAGAAAACCGGCCAAACCCAGCACCAGCACTGTAACCTGCCCGCCATGGAGGAGCCGTTGCGCCGGCAACAGCTCACCGGCCGCGAGGCCCGTTCCGCGGGACAGAAGCTCCAGCTGCGCGGCAAGCTCCCGCAACAGGTACAGTGAGCAGAACCAAGCCAAAGCAAAGCCGGCGCAGACCAGCAGAAAACTGGCGAGAATCTGACGGATCAGGTTGAGGCGCATGGGCGTCGGGGGTTATTGCTCCTTGAACCAGCGATCGAACCAGGTGCGATGGTCCTTTTCCGAGAGAATGTGCAGGTCGCGTGGGCCGAGCCAGACCCCGCCGCAGCTCTGGCACTTGTCGAGGGGCACGCCGCGGAATTCCATGGCCTGGATCCGGTCGCCGCACTTGGGGCAGCGGTTGTGACACAGTTCGCGCACCAGCTTTTCGCGGGACGCCGTGCGCATCTGCTCGATCAGCTTTTGGTCGATGCTGTGAAAGTACTGGTTTTCCAGGGCCCTGCGCCGCTCATCCCAGGCATCGGTCATGACGTCACCTCTAGGCAAGCCATTGCTGCGTTGATTGCAATCATAAGCGGACCTCCCTCCTCCCTCCTCACTGATCACTGATCACGGCCTATTTCGAATTATATCAGTCCCTTGGCCGACAGCAAGCGATGCCGCGGCGGTCAAGATACCGCAGTGGTCAACCGACAGCGGCCGGCGCCGTAGGTCGCGCCCTTGCCGACGCCGAACAGCGTCGCCAGCAGCACCACCCAAAGCGTCCTGTCAAGCCCTGCCCCAGCGAGCGCCAGGGTTCCGGTCACGCCTCCCAGAACCGCCCGGTCCCCGGTTTCCCGCCAGTCGACCCAGCGGAGGGCCTGCCAACCCGCTTCGACGTCACCGGCAACCGCCAGCACTGAGGCGGGATCTTCGACCGGCTCCAGACCGCAATGGGTATGCAGCATCGCTGTGACCCGGCGCAGCATGAAGGGAAACAGCTGAGAAAAGCGCGGACACCGCAGGACCTTCCCCTGGGTCACCAGGCGGAGGGGGGTCGTGAAGTCAATGGTGACTGCCGGTTGTTGCGGCCAGGCCCGTTCGAGCCACGCGTCGAGACGCATGAGTTCGGGGGCCAGTTCCGCCTTGCGCTGGGAGGCCCGCCAGAACCGTCGCCAGTGGCCGTCGAGCCCCAGCACCTCTGCCTCCGATACGGCAAAACGGAGAGTTTCTCCGTTCAGGCCGCGTTCGCCCAACCGTTGCAGAACAAGGAGGAAATCGCCAAGCGACTGCACCGCACCGCCGAGCAACAGCAGATCGAGGCTGTAGCGGTCACCCGCCATCAATTCACCGACACGGTCCGGGTCTGGCATCAGCACGAAGCCCGGCGCCGGCTTCTGAAAACGCCGCAGCGCCGTGGGATCGGTGCTGAGAGGCGGCTCGAACAGCGCTGCGGCCCGCGCTCCCAGCAGATCGCGGGCAGCCCGCCGCAGCACGGGGCCGATCCCGAGCAGGTGGTCGAGGGCGAGGCAGCCACTCCCGTGCAGCTCGAGGCTGAAGCGAATGATGGCGAAATCACCCTGACTGAGGCAAACGGGATAGTCGGGATAGCTGCTCACTGTCGCGGCGCTCCGGTGCGTTGAAGTTACTACCTATTTCTGCTAGATTAGCGGAAATTTTGCAAGCCGCCGCTTCCCGCCACCCGCCCGCTGAGAGGCCCGCCATGTTCCGCTTCGAATTGCTCGCCACCGATCGCGCCACCCGGGCACGGCGCGGCCGCCTGCACACCCCGCACGGCCCCATCGAGACACCGATCTTCATGCCGGTAGGCACCCATGGAGCCCTCAAGGCGATGACCACCGCCCAAGCCGCAGAAACCGGGGCACAAGTCATTCTGGCCAACACCTACCACCTGCATCTCAAGCCCGGCGAGCAACTGGTCGCCAAGGCCGGCGGTCTGCACCGCTTCATGGCCTGGAGCAAACCGATTCTTACCGACAGCGGCGGCTTTCAGGTCTTTTCCCTGCCGAAGAAGGAGATCACCGGAGAAGGCGTATTTTTCGCCCACGAGGTCACCGGCGAACGGATCTTCCTCGGGCCGCGGGAGGCGACAACCATCCAGAACCAGCTCGGCGCCGACATCATCATGGCCTTCGACGAGTGCATTCCCTACCCGGCCACCCATGCCTATGCGGCCAAGTCGATCGAAAAGACGCTGCGCTGGGCGGAACAGTGCCAGCAAGCCCACCAGCGCCCCGACCAGGCGTTGTTCGCCATCGTGCAGGGGAGTGTCTACCCCGATCTGCGCAAGGCCTGCGCCGAAGCGCTGGTGGCCCTGGACTTCCCCGGCTACGCCATCGGCGGCGTCAGCGTCGGCGAGGGACTGGAACTGCTCAAGCAGGTGGTCGATTGCACCGAGCCGCACCTCCCTGCGGCTAAACCGCGCTACCTAATGGGGGTCGGCTTGCCGGAAGACATCCTCGAGAGCATCGAGCGCGGCATGGACATGTTCGACTGTGTGATTCCGACCCGCTACGCACGCAGCGCCACGCTTTTCACCCGGCGCGGCCGCATCCGCCTGACCAGCCGCCGCTACCGCCGCGACTTCTTCCCGGTCGATGCCGCCTGCTCCTGCTACTGCTGCGCCAACTTCAGCCGTGCCTACCTGCACCACCTGTTCAACGCCAACGAGATCCTTTCGGCGACCCTGGCCGCCATCCACAACGTGCATTTCTATCTCGACCTCGCGGCCGGCGCCCGCACCGCCATCGAAGCGGGGAACTTTGCGGAGTGGAAGCGGGAATTTTTGGAACAGTACGGACGCGATGACGGCAAGGGCGGGGAATAATTTTGCTTTTCCGTAGGGGCAAAGCAAGAGAATTTCCTGCTTTGCCCGTATGATCGGGCGAAGCAAATGAACCCTGCTTCGCCCCTACAACAGCCATGACTCCTGACGAAATCACGCCCAGGTACACATTCGACCCCGACCTAGCGCGGCGCCTGCACCGGGCGCTCACGGCCGGCGGCGACGAACTGCACGGCGTCCTGCAGGATCCCTCGCCGGACGTTCTGCGCAGTGCCCTGAAGAACCGCAACCTCGGCGAGGAGCATCTGCTCGCCCTGCTCAAGCGCCGGGACCTTGGCGAGGAACTGCTCAAGGCGGTCCACCAACTGCCCTTCACCGGGGAGAGCCACCGTCTGCAGCTCGCCCTGGTGCGCAACCCGGGAACCCCGGGTTCGGTGGTGCTGGCCCTTCTCCCCCGTCTGCACCTGTTCGAGCTGGTCGACCTATGCTACCTCCCCGGCGTCACTCCCGACCAGAAGTTCGCCGCCGAACGCGCCATCCTCCAGCGCCTGCCGACCGCCGAGCTCGGCAACAAAATGGCCGTGGCACGCCGGGCCACCGCCACGGTGGTCGGCGAAATGCTCAAGGAGGGCGACCCGCGCCTGGTGGACATCTGCCTGACCAGCCCGCACCTGCGCGAGGTCGCTATCCTGCAATTTCTCAATGGCCCGGCGGCCAGCGCCGAGACCATCGCCATGGTCGCTCGCCATCCGCGCTGGCAGATGCGCCCGAATCTGCGCCTGGCCATTCTCAAAAACCGCCGCACCCCCGAGTCCTGGTTCACCCGGTTCCTCCCCGCCCTACGCACCCCCGATCTGCGCAACCTGCTCGCCTCGAAACGGTTGAATCCAAGTCAGAAAAAACTCGTGGAAGAGGAATTAAAAAGGCGCAGGGGGTGACTGCCGGATGGGTCACCCCCTGGCAAACGACAGAGGCTGAGGGTTCCGTCGCCAGTTATTTCAGGACAACCCACAGTGCGTGCAGTATCCCGGGGAGGTAGAAAAACAGGCACAGAACCAGATTGATGATCAGATCCTTCCCCGCACCAGCCTTCAAAAAGACCGCCAACGGTGGAAGGATTATCGCCAAAATGACCAGGATGACCTTGTTCATGGTGGCCCTTTCCGAACGGCAAGTCAATCAGGTGCCGGCAGAACTCCCCGCTCATGAAGAGCGGCCGACAGGCCCTGGTCAGACCGCCTTGACTTCCGAGGTGCAGTGCGCGCAGCGGGTGGCCTTGAGCGGAATGGCCGAATAGCAGAACGGGCAGTCTTTGGTGGTCGGCTCGACCGGGGGCGCCGCTTCCTCGCGCTTGAGGCGGTTCATGGTACGCACCAGCAGGAAGACACAGAAGGCGACGATAACGAAGCTGACCACGCTGTTGATGAACAGGCCGTAATTGATGGTCACCGCTCCGGCTGCCTTGGCATCGGCCAGCGCAACATAGGGCGCCGTAGCCTTGGTCCCCTCCTTCAAGACGACAAACAGGTTGGAAAAATCGACATTCCCCAGCCCCAGGCCGATCGGCGGCATGAGCACGTCATCGACCATCGATTTGATGATGGTGCCGAAGGCGCCGCCGATGATGATGCCGACCGCCATGTCGAGGACGTTGCCGCGCATGGCGAACTCCTTGAACTCCTTGAACATGCTTCACCTCCTGAAGAAAAGTATATTGTGCAGTGTATCAGTTGCCTGCCGCCGTGCAACCCATGGCTGACGGTGGGTTGTCATCCCCCTCCGGAATCTTGCGGTACAGCCACCCGCCGAGATACAGGGAAATCCCCAGGACCACCAGACTGCCAATCCTGACCAACGGGGCCGCGCCGGCCAAGTCGTAGAGCAGCACCTTGACCCCGGAGAAAGCGAAGACCAACAGCGACGACTGCGCCAGCAGTCGGCTGCCGAGACGCAACGCCAGCGCCAGGCAGGCCACGGCAAGAACTCCCCAGAACAGTGACACCGCCAGGCGACTGTCGAACAGGTTGACCGCCGCGGCCATGGCCGCCAAATGCCCGGCGTAGACCAAGGCTCCGCGGATGTGACGCGGCAGACCGACCTGCCGGGCCAGGGCATAACCCGCATAGAGTTCGACAGCGTAGGCCAGGGCCAGCCAGTCGCCGCCGGCAACCAGTTGCATGTCAAAATCGAGGGCTGTCCGGAGCAGGTTGATGACGAATACCAGCCCCAGTGCGGCCAGAACCGCGCCATGAGCCACGCCATCGAGGCGCTGGAAAAGCAGCCAGGCGGCCATCAACGCACCGGCGGCCAGACCGGCCCAGGGTTGCCAGTGACCCGGAAGCGCTTCGAGATAACCCGCATGGAACAGCACCACGGCCGCGTAGATCGCTGCCACCAGTTGCCCGCCCGGCAGGGCTGAACCCGACTTGCGGCGCGCCAGCCAGTACAGTCCGACGACCACAGCGGCGGACAGGAGCGCCAGCCAGGGCGCCCACTCCGGCAGATAGCGGTTGAGCAGGGCATATTGCAGCACGTAGAAGAGCA
>JBFYXI010000091.1:0-5689 GCA_041310635.1 Desulfuromonadaceae bacterium
CAACTTTTTCAGCATCCTTGACCTGAATTTCGGCCCGGGGCCTTGTCCCTCGCCGGTTTCACGCTAAAATAGCCACAAGTAGACACAGACAAGGAGCGCATATGAGCGAGCGGCAATTCCGGCGTGTCCCCTTCGAGGCCGAGGTGCAACTTGCGGCAGGCGAGCACAGCTGGAGTTGCCGACTGCTCGATATCGCCCTCAAGGGAGCCCTGCTGGAAAGCTCGGTTCCGCTCAATCTCCCCCCCGAGACTATGGCCAGGATCGCCATTCCGCTGCCGGGTTCGGCAATCACTCTTGATTTCCAGGCAATGCTGGCGCATCAGGAAGCCACCCATCTCGGTTTCAAGTTTCTTCACGAGGATCTCGACACGCTGACCCATCTGCGCACCCTTCTCGAACTCAACACCGGCGATCCCGAAGGCATTCGCAGCGAACTGCTCACCTGGCTCAAGGGCTAGTAGGTCAACGGCCGCGCTCCCCCAAGATCCTGTATGCCAGGCATCCCCCCTCCTCATGAAATTTCTGTTGACAGACTCCGATAACAAGCATATATCACAACCAAACTAGGGGAGTTTCAGTTCCCGGACCCCTTTGCTCACCAGCGTGCGTTGACCCCTTCAAAGCCTACCGCCGCCTGGTCCGGGATACCGAACGCTCCTTGGCCGCCTTTCGTGGTGTTTGGACCGCTGTGGCGCTTACAGGCTTTGACTCGATCCGGGGTTGACCAACATGCACATCGCCTTCGCCTTCAATCTGAAGGAGGAATCGGCCGGCGTCGAGGACGCGGCCGAACCTCCTTCGGAACCTCCCTCCGACCCCCCCGGGGCACTCCCCGCAGACCGCTACGCCGAGTGGGACGACATCCACACGGTGCAGGCCGTGGCATGCGCGCTGGCGTCGGCGCACCAGGTTACCCTGGTCGACGCCAACCTTGATGCCCTTGAACTCTTCCGCCGCCTGCGCGGGCGCGTCGACCTGGTCTTCAACATTGCCGAAGGGCTGCATGGCGCCAGCCGTGAAGGGCAGATTCCCGCCCTGCTCGACATGCTTGAGATCCCCTACACCGGCAGTGACCCGCTCACTCTCGGCCTGTGCCTCGACAAGCGCCGTACCAAGGAGATTCTGCGCTACAACGGCGTGCCGACCCCGCGCTTCCGGACCGTCACAGCCACTGCGGAAATCCCCCGTCGCCTGCGCTACCCCTTGATGGTCAAGCCGATCCTCGAAGGGTCGAGCAAGGGGATCACCGACCGCTCCCTTGTCAGAAACCGCAGAGAACTGTTGCGCCAGGTGGAGTGGGTGCTGACGACCTACCATCAGCCGGCCCTGATCGAGGACTTCCTGCCGGGGCGCGAGTTCACCGTGGCGATGCTCGGCAACGGCCCTGGTTTGCGCGCCCTGCCGATCGTTGAGATCAACTTCGCCACCCTCCCGCAGGGGGTCAACCCCATCTACTCCTTCGAGGCCAAGTGGGTGTGGGACCGCGAAGAGGATCCGCTGCAGATCTTCACCTGCCCCGCCAAAATCGACGCCTCCCTGAGACACGCAATCGAAACCGTCTGCAAGCGGGCCTTCAACGCCCTCGGCTGCCGCGACTGGTGCCGCATCGATGTGCGCCTCGACGCCGGCGGGCAGCCGCAAGTCATCGAGCTCAACCCGCTCCCCGGCATCCTGCCACGTCCGGAGCAGAACAGCTGTTTCCCGAAGGCAGCGCGGGCCGCCGGGCTGAGCTACCAGCAAACCATCCTGGCGGTCGTCGACGCAGCCAGCCGACGGCTCGGCCTGGACGGGGGGCACCTGTGAAAATTGCGGTCTGCCACAATCTTGTCGCCGCCCGGCTGCTGCGCGGCGAAATCCGCGACCGGATTGCCGAACAGGGGGCCGCGCATGCCGCTGCCGCCGTCACCGCCGCCCTCGGCACCGCCGGATATCTGCCGGTGAGCGTGCCGCTCGGCGCAAGTCCGGCCGAGTTTTTCCGCCAGTTGGAGGCCTTGCGGCCGCAAGCAATTTTCAACCTCTGCGAAGGCCTGGGGGGCGACAGCCACCTGGAACTGCACGCGGCGGCACTGCTCGAACTCACCGGCCTGCCGGTGACCGGCTCGCCGCCGCTATGCCTCGGTCTGACCCAGGACAAGCTGCGCACCAAGGAACTGCTCCTCGCCAACCGCCTCGCCACCCCCCGGCACCAGGTGGCCCGCTACGGCACAGCGCCGCCGGCAGTGGTGAGGTTGAGCTACCCGCTGATCGTCAAACCGCGCAGCGAAGACGCCTCCCAGGGGATCACTGACGCCAGCGTGGTCGATGACCTCGCGGCCCTGCAGACGCAGGTTGACTACCTGCATCGCACCTACCGCCAGGACGCCCTGATCGAGGAGTTCATCGCCGGGCGCGAAATCAACGCGGCGGTGTTCGGCAATGGCGATGCGGCCGTGATCCTGCCCCTCGCCGAGATCTGCTTCGATCCGGCACTGCCGAGGCCGATCGTCTGCTTTGACGGGAAGTGGCTGGAGGATTCGCCGGCCTACCGCGGAACCGTGCCGGTCTGCCCGGCGGAACTGGCGGAGGATGAGGCGGCGGCGGTGAGGGCGGCAGCGCTGACGGCATTTCAGGTCATGGGCTGTCGTGACTACGCCCGGGTCGACATTCGCCTGCGCGACGGCATCCCCTACATTCTCGAAGTCAATGCCAACCCTGATGTTTCCCCCGAGGCCGGACTGGCGCGCAGCGCCAAAGCTTTCGGTCTCGACTACCCGGCGCTGATCGGCGGCATCGTCGAAGCCGCCCGGCGCCGCACGGAGAAACTGCATGCTGCGTGAACTGCAGGCGAGCGACCTGCCCGAACTGGAGCGGATCCTGGAGGCCACTGCGGCCTTCACCGCGGCCGAGGTGGCGGTGGCCATGGAGCTGCTGGAGATTGTCATCAACCAACCGGAGCAGCGCGACTACCAGGTGGCGGTCGCCGAGATGCTGGGGAAGGTGGCCGGCTACGTGCTCTTCGGCCCGGTCCCGGCGACCGCGGGGAACTTTGATCTCTACTGGATCGCCGTCGATCCGGCGGCCCAGGGAACCGGCGTCGGCCAGCGACTGATCGAACATGTCGAGGAGGAAGTGCGCCGGCGCGACGGGCGGATGGTCTGCCTGGAGACGTCGTCGCAGGGCGGCTACAGCCGTACCCGCAGTTTCTACGAGAAGGCGGGATACCTGCTGGAATCGCGGCTCCGTGACTTCTACAAGCCGGGAGACGACCGGCTTACCTATGTCAAACGTTTCTGACCGTCCACCAGGGAGGACCAAAACAACCGCCATGGAAACCTGGCAGAAGTTTCTGCAGGCAAGCATCACCCGACCGGCGCAGATCACGCCACGCTTCGGCATCGACCCGACGCCGCTCGATAGCGTGACCGAACACTATCCGATGCGCATCCCCCCCTACTACCTGTCGTTGATCAGGGCAGTGAACGACCCGATCTGGCGACAGGCGGTGCCCGATGCGGCGGAACTGCGCGACAGCGTCTGTTTCGTCGACCCCCTCGACGAGGAGAACCAGAGTCCGGTGCCGAATCTGGTGCACCGCTACCCCGACCGCGCGCTGTTTCTGGTCTGTGCCGAGTGCGCCATGTACTGTCGCTTCTGCACCCGCAAGCGCAAGGTCGGCGGTGAGAGCATGGTGATCAACGGCGACACCATCGCCCAAGGGCTCGACTATATCCGCCGGCACGGAGAGATCCGCGATGTGATTCTCTCCGGCGGTGACCCGCTGCTGCTAGCCGACGAGAAACTTGACGAGATCCTCACGGCGTTGCGCGCCATCCCGCACGTGGAGATCATCCGCATCGGCAGCCGCATCCCCGTGGTGCTGCCGCAGCGCATCACGCCGGGGCTGATCCGCGTGCTGCGCAAGCATCACCCGCTCTACCTGAATACCCATTTCAACCACCCGGACGAGATTACCGCGACCTCGGCCAAGGCCTGTACGCGTCTCGCCGATGCCGGCATCCCGGTGGGCAATCAGACCGTCCTGCTGCGCGGTGTCAACGACGACCCGACGGTCATGAAACGGCTGATGCAAAAACTTCTCGCCATCCGTGTGCGCCCTTACTATCTCTACCAGGCCGACATGGTCCAGGGCACCGACCACTTCCGCACCGGCATCGCCGAGGGACTGGAGATCGTCCGGGCCCTGCGCGGCCACACCTCCGGGCTGGGGGTGCCGGCCTACGTGATCGACGCCCCCGGCGGCGGCGGCAAAATTCCGCTGTTGCCCGATTATCTGCAGAGCCTTGACGACTACCAGGCCGTGCTGAAAAACTATCAGGGCGAACTCTACAGCTACCGCAACGTCCCGCCGGCGGCACTGACTGAAACGCCATGCCGCGCGGTCAACAGCGACGGCGGCAGTTGAGGCTTGCCGGCAAACGAAAGGGGGACAGCGTGCCAGGCTGTCCCCCTTTCGTTCATTCCCTGAGGTTGAATGCGCGCGGGTTGGTCGTTCAGCCCCGCGCCTGTTGGCGTAAGGCCAGGTCGAGGAGCACCAGGGCCGCCATGGTCTCGACGATCGGCACGGCGCGCGGCACCACGCACGGGTCGTGACGCCCCTTGGCGGCCAGTTCCACGGGGTTGCCGGCGAAGTCGGCCGTCTGCTGGGTCTGGCCGATGGTGGCCACCGGCTTGAAGGCCACGCGAAAGAGGAGCGGTTCGCCGCTGGAGATACCACCGAGGGTCCCGCCGGCATGGTTGGTCAGGGTCCCGAGACGGCTCCCTTTCTTGACGAACGGGTCGTTGTGCTGCGAACCGCGCAGCCTGGTTCCGGCAAAGCCCGAGCCGATTTCAAACCCCTTGGTGGCCGGCAGCGACAGCATCGCCTGGGCCAGCCTAGCTTCGAGCTTGTCGAAGACCGGCTCCCCCCACCCTGCCGGCACATTGCGGCACACGCAGCTGATCACCCCGCCCACCGAATCTTTGTCTTCACGCACAGCCCTCACCAGTCCGGCCATCTGCTCGGCCACAACCGGATCGGGACAGCGCACCAGGTTGCCATCGACCTGGGCGCGGGTCACCCGCTCGCTGGCGACGGGCGGAGTCTCGATTTCGCCGATACTGCTGACCCAGGCGACGATCTCGACTCCCCAGCGTTCGCGCAGCACCTTCTCGGCGATCGCCCCCGCCGCCACCCGGCCGATCGTCTCGCGGGCGCTGGAGCGGCCGCCGCCGCTGCTGGCGCGCACCCCGTACTTGACCTGGTAGGTGTAATCGGCGTGCGACGGGCGCGGCACCGCATCCATCTCACCGTAATCGCCCGGTCGCTGGTCCTGGTTGCGCACCAGCAGGCCGATGGGCGTGCCGAGCGTGCGGCCGAGCTCCACTCCGGAGAGGATTGTCACCCGGTCCGCTTCCTGACGCGGCGTCACCAGGTCGCTCTGCCCCGGGCGCCGCCGGTCGAGCTGCAGCTGTATATCGGTTTCGCTCAATTCCAGGTTCGGCGGGCAGCCGTCGACCACCGCACCGACACCGACACCGTGTGACTCGCCGAAAGTCGTCACGCGAAACAGGGTACCGAAGGAACTGGACATCAGCGGACTCCTGTAGAAATTTTGCGCATTATAGCAATATGCATGAAAAAAGGGGGCGGAATCGCATCCGCCCCCTCGATCGCCGTCCGGGGGGCGAGCCCCCGGGGTTTTGAATATTG
>JBFYXI010000098.1:0-14932 GCA_041310635.1 Desulfuromonadaceae bacterium
CGCGATGACCCCGGCTGCCGGCCGGGGTCATCGCGTTTCTGGGCGGAAAGCGCCCGGCTCAGAAGCGAACACCGCAGCCGAACAGGTGCAGATCGAGTCCGGGATTTTCGTCATCAAGACCCCCGTTGGAGAGGTGCTGGAAGCGATAGCTGAGGGTGACGGGCGCCAGACGGATAGCCACGCCGGCGTGGCTGGCAAACAACAGCGGACCGCCGAAATCGTCGCGGGCGAAATCGGAATCGGGGAACCAGGCCGGGCGGAAACCGGCTTCGATCTCCAGCGGAAGGGCGTCGAGGGCGTAGACCAGGTCGGCACCGGCCGCCAGCCAGCCGCCGTTGTCGCCGGCCGCTTCGATCCAGCCGGCGCCGCAATCAAGGCGGCTGCGCAACTGGCCGCCGGGAACTTCTGCCTGCCAGGAGAGCGGGTAGAGCAGGTAGAGTTCGGCCGCGTTGTAGCTCTGATGGGCACGGGTGGCATCGGTGCCGCCGCGCAGACCCAACTCCCACTCGGCGGCCACCGCCGTTCCCGGGTCGCAGAGAGCCAGCAGCACCAGACTCGTGATCAGCCATTTCATGGGCAATCTTCCTGACGCGTCCTTCCCAGGCGGCTCGGCACAGCGGGATGAGTGGCGCGGAAACACCGGGGCGCGGGCGTTCGATGCAGACTGGGAAACCCGGACGAAGAAGAGAACCTCAGCGGCCATGCCGCGCGCCGCCCACAGGGTGGCTCTGGCGAGGGGGGTCGCGGTCATGCTAGGGTAAGGCCATGAACGACGCCCTCCCTGGCCCTCCGCCGCTCGCCATTGTCGTCGCCATGACCGATGCCCGGGTCATCGGCCGGGAGGGGCGACTGCCCTGGAACCTCGCCGCCGACCGCCGGCTGTTCCGCAGCTTGACGGTGGGCAACACGGTGATCATGGGGCGGCTGACCTTCGCCAGTCTGCCGGGAGCCCTCCCCGACCGTCACAATCTTGTCGTCAGCCGCAGCTGCCGGCAGCTGCCCGGTGCGACGCTCTGTCCCAGTCTTGACCAGGCGCTGGCCGTGGCCACGCGCCTGGGGCAGCCGATCTTCGTCATCGGCGGCGTCGAACTCTACCGCCAGGCCCTGCCGCTGGCCGACGTCCTGCATGTCAGCTGGGTCGAGGGCGACTACCACGGCGACCGTTGCTTCCCCGCCTTTTCCCTCGACGAGTGGCGCCCGGTCAGTGACACGGCGTATCCCGGCTTCCGGCATGTGACCTACCAGCGCGCGGCGCAGGGCGCTCTTGCCGACCTTCCGCCGTAGCCAGACGGCAGCCGGCGACTAACTCCCGCCACTAAGCGGCATACTCGTCATCCCGTCGCGACTGGCTCTCGAAGCGCATGTACTCGCCGAGGAAGGTCAGCTGCTCCATCCCCAGGGGGCCGTTGCGCTGCTTGCCGATGATGACTTCGGCGGTGCGGGCGTGGTTCTTGTCGCAGCTGTTGTCCCGCTTGCGGCAGGCGTCACAGTAAACCGCTTCCCGGAAAAGAAACAAAATGACGTCGGCGTCCTGTTCGATGGCCCCCGATTCGCGCAGGTCGGCGAGCACCGGGCGCTTGTCGGTCCGGCTTTCCAGGGCACGGTTGAGCTGGGAGAGGGCAATCACGGGAACATTCAGCTCCTTGGCCAGGGCCTTGAGCGAGCGGGAAATTTCGGAGATCTCCTGCTGGCGGCTCTCCGTGGAGGTGCCCTGCATGAGCTGCAGGTAGTCGACCACGATCAGGCCGATGTTCTTTTCGGCCTTGAGGCGACGGGCCTTGGAGCGCAGCTCAAGGATGGAGATGGCCGGGGTATCGTCGATGTAGATCGGCGCTTCGGAAATCAGGCCGGCGGCATTGACCAGGTCCGGGAATTCGGAATGAGCCAGGCGACCGGTCCGGACCCGATTGGCATCGATGCGCGCCACCGAGCAGAGCAGACGCTGCACCAGCTGTTCCTTGCTCATTTCCAGGGAGAAGATCGCCGCCGACGTCGGCTTGCCGGGATGCAGGGCGGCATTCTCGACAATATTCAGGCAGAAGGCGGTCTTGCCCATGGAGGGCCGGCCGGCGATGATGATCAGGTCGCTCGGCTGAAACCCCGAGGTCAGGTCGTCAAGATCCTTGAAGCCGGTCGGCACGCCGGTAATCGCTTCCTGCCGGTCGAAGAGCCGTTCGATGGCTCGGATGGAATCCTTGACAACCTCCCGCGTCGAATAGAACGCCGGGCGGGTCTTCATGGTGGCGATCCTGAAGATCGCCTGCTCGGCCCAGTCCAGGGCGCTCTCGACCTCGCCGCCGTCGTAGCCGCGACCGGCGATTTCGGTCGCCACCCGGATCAGTTCCCGGGCAATCGAGGCTTCCTTGACCAGCTTGCAGTAATAGCCGATGTTGGCGGCGGTGGGGACGTAGGCGACAAGGGTGGCCAGATAGGAACTGCCGCCGACCTCCTCCAGGGCGCTGCTTTCCTTGAGAACGGAAGTCAACGTCACCAGATCGGCGGGTTCGCTGCGATCGGCGAGGGTCATCAGGGCGGCGAAGATCTTGCGGTGGGCGTCGCGGTAGAAATCTTCGGGGCGCAGGCTTTCGAGGGCCCGATGCAGGGCCTCGTTCTCCAGAAGAACGCCACCCAGAACGGACATCTCCGCTTCCAGATTCTGGGGTGGCAGGCGGTGCTCGGTTCGTTCCGGCATAGGCACGCCTACGTGTGGGAGAGGGCCGACCCCGCCGTAACTGCGGGGCCGGCGCGGTAGGTGCTGGGGCTGCTGGCGATGCGGTTAGGCGTTAGTCGATTCGCCGGCGGCGACCACGCTGACCTTGAGGGTCGCGCTGACCCCGGCGTTCAGCTTGATCTCGACCTGGTGAGCGCCAAGCGATTTGATCGGCTGGTCGAGAAGAATCTTGCGCCGGTCGACTTCGATACCCTTGGCGACCAGTGCCGCCTCGATCTCCATCGAGGTCACGGAACCGAACAGCTTCCCTTCCTCGCCGGCCCGGTGAGCCAGCACGCACTCCACGCTCTCGATGCGATTTTTGACCACCGCCGCTTCCTTGCTGAGCTTCTCAGCCTTCCGCTGCAATTGCCGGCGATGATGTTCAAGCTCGTTCAGGTTGCGGTCGCTGGCTTCGACCGCCAACTTGTTCGGCAACAGGAAGTTGCGGGCATAGCCGGGCTTGACCTTGACCACTTCGCCCATATTGCCGAGGCCCTTGACGTTTTCGGTCAAAATGACATTCATTGGTGTTCCTCCATGACAGCTTCGCTCGCTGAAGCTAATTGTTTTTCAGGCGCGGCTTGCGGAAGTCGGCCCATAGATCGAAAACCCCGACGCCGGTCACGATCACGGGCAGGGGGTTGGCCAGCAAAATCATCAGATAACTTACCGCCCGGAGCAGCGGCGACCACCCCTTGCGGCTGAGCAAGTGCTCGACAACCGCCAGCCCCTGCAGAAAGTAGACCGGCAGGATGACAATCAGCACGTTGATCGCCAGGTTCTGCACGACGCCGCCAGCGAACAGCACGACGAACAGCGCGACAATCAACGCCCAGATCAGCAGTTCCGGCCCGCGCCAGGCGGCGAGCGGCGGGCCGGGAAGGGCGTTGGGGCGGACCAGCAGGGCCAGCAGCCCGACAGTCACCAATTGCAGAGCGGCCAGGGCCACGACCAGCATCCCCGGGTAACCGCGGTGCATGAGGTCGCTGACCCGGGTGGTCATCTCGCGGAAGGCTTCACTCTCCTCGGAAGACGACTCCGTTCCGGACAGACTTTCCATCATGGTGATGGCTTGGTCGATTTCCCGGTCGATCTGACCATCGACGAAATCGACGATCGACTTCCCCGACCCGGAAGTCATGCCGATCAGCACGACCACGCCCAGCGCCAGCATCAGACCGAGGGTCATGACGATGGCCCGGTCCCAGTGGACGCCACGCCCCAGCAGCCAGGGCAGCAGCAGGGCCGGCACGCCGAACTGCACCAGGTAGATCAGCAGCGGCCCGCCTCCGGAGGTTGCCAGCACCAGCAGCGCGGTCAACCCGGCAGCCGTCGCACCCCAGCGGGGGCCGTGTCGCATCCCCAGCGCCGCCGCCGGCAACGGCGTGAACAGGCTGACCAGCACGGCAGCAGGACCGAGGGTGCCGGCGGTGCTGAACAGCAGATAGCCTGCCACGGCACCGAGCACCACCATGAGTGCCCTGGGAATCATCACGACAGGGATGCGGCTAGCCTCGCTCCATCCCCTGCGCGGCGGCAAAGGGCAACAGGGCGATGTTGCGGGCGCGCTTGATCGCCTCGGTCAGCTTGCGCTGATGTTCCGCACAGTTGCCGGAGATCCGCCGCGGCACGATCTTGCCGCGTTCGGAGATGAAATAGCGGAGGGTCCGCATGTCTTTGTAATCGATGGACAGACTTTTCTCCGCGCAGAAACGGCAGACTTTGCGCCGGCCGTAACGGCGCCGCGGCCCGGAGGAAGGCCGGGACCCACCGGTGGGACGATTGCCATAGGACATATTGATTCTCCTTCGGGTTGGCCTGGAGGCTTAAACTTCGGCTTCGGCTTCGGCTTCGGCGACCGGCGTTTCGGCGACGGCCGACGCGGCCTCTTCAGCGGCTGGCTTCTCCACCACCGGGGCCGGAGCGAGGCTGCCTTCGAAGAGCACGGTCTGATACTTGATCACCTTTTCGTCGATCCGCAGACGACGTTCGAACTCGGCAATCACCGAAGGCGGACCTTCGAAGACCGTGAGCACATAACTTCCCCGGGCCTGCTTCTTGACCGGGTAAGCCAGGCCCCGACTGCCCCAGTTGTCGGCCTTGAGAACCACGGCCTGCTGGTCGGTCAGCACCTTGCGGTACTTCTCGATCAGCGCCGTCAGATCGTCGCCAACGACTTCCGGGTGAACGATAAACAGGGTTTCATAGGTACGCATGTGACTTATGACCTCCTCATGGGTTATAGCCCCGGTTGGTCCGGAGCAAGGAGTGGAGCGCCCAAGGCACTCCGGCTTGGATGAACTTGTTTTGATATCACAATCCCCTTGCCGTGGCAACGGGAAATTCGGATGCAGGTTGTCGGTTGCTGGTGGCTGGTACAATCCAGCCCTCAATCCCCTGGCTTGCGTCTGTACTCTGTTGAAGGCGGCTGTTGAACGAGGGGGAAAACTGAGAGCCTGAAGCTGGTCGATTGACCAGCCTCAAGCCCCCAGTCCCCGGTTTCCGCCTGACGATCAGATCAGCATCGGGGCAATGACCAGAGCGACGACGCTCATCAGCTTGATGAGGATGTTCATCGCCGGGCCGGAAGTGTCCTTGAACGGGTCGCCCACGGTGTCGCCGACCACGGCGGCCTTGTGCGCGTCGCCGCCCTTCTTCTCGCCGGCCAGTTCCCCCTTCTCGATGAACTTCTTGGCGTTGTCCCAGGCACCGCCGGCGTTGGACATGAACAGGGCGAGGAGCACCCCGGCCAGGGTGGCGCCGGCCAGCATCCCGCCGAGGGCCTGCTTGCCGAGCAGCAGGCCGACCAGCACCGGGGCGATGACGGCGACCATGCCGGGGAGGACCATTTCGCGCAGGGCGGCGCGGGCCGAGATGTCGACGCACTTCTCCGGCTCCGGCTTGACGCCGGGTTTACCTTCGAGCAGGCCGGGAATCTCGCGGAACTGGCGACGGATCTCGTCGACCATCTTGCCGGCGGCGCGGCCCACCGAGGTCATGGTCAGGGCGCCGATGAAGAACGGTAGGGCGCCGCCGATCAGCAGGCCGATGACGGTGAGCGGCTCGATCAGATTGATCGCCTCGAGCTTGACCGCGGTGGCGTAGGCGGAGAACAGGGCTAGGGCGGTGAGGGCCGCGGAGCCGATGGCGAAACCCTTGCCGACGGCGGCAGTGGTGTTGCCGATGGCGTCGAGGCCGTCGGTGATCTTGCGCACCTCGGGACCGAGGCCGGCCATCTCCGAGATGCCGCCGGCGTTGTCGGCGATCGGACCGTAGGCGTCGACGGTCATGGTCACGCCGACGGTGGCGAGCATGCCGACAGCGGCGATGCCGATGCCGTAGAGACCGGCGAAGTGATTGGCGACGAAGATGCCGATGCAGATCACCAGAACCGGCAGGACGCAGCTCTCCAGACCGACGGCAAGGCCGTGGATGATGTTGGTGGCCGGGCCGGTCTTGCTGGCTTCGGCGATGCGGTAGACCGGCGCCGAGGAGGTGTAGTACTCGGTGATCAGGCCGATGGCGATGCCGGCCAGGGTGCCGGCCAGCACCGCCCAGAACACGCCGTTGCTGATGTGCATGGCCCGGGTGATGAAGAAGGTCGCCACCAGGAAGCCGCCGGCGGCCACGAAGGTGGTGTAGCGCAGGGCTGCGGCCGGGTCGATGTTCTTGAGGAACTTCATGGAGCCGACGCCGATCAGGGAGAAGACCAGACCGGCCATGGCCAGCACCAGCGGCAGCAGCATGGCGTTGGCCTGGGTCAGCCGGAACAGGTCGGAGCCGAACTCGACCGGCGCACCGGCCAGAGTACTCATCAGCCCGGTGCCGGCCGCGGCAGCGATGGCCACCGTGGCGATGATCGAGCCGACGTACGATTCAAAAATGTCGGCGCCCATGCCGGCGGTATCGCCGACGCAATCACCGACGTTGTCGGCAATGACCCCCGGGTTGCGCGGGTCGTCCTCGGGAATGCCGGCTTCAACCTTGCCGACCAGGTCGGAACCGACGTCGGCGGCCTTGGTGTAGATGCCGCCACCGACGCGGGCGAACAGGGCGATGGAGGAGGCGCCCATGGCGAAGCCATTGATGTACACGGAGGTCTGGGGGTCACCGCCGAAGGCGATGTAGGCGATGCCGACGCCGATCAATCCCAGGGAAGCGACCGACAGTCCCATCACCGCGCCGCCGTTGAAGGAGACCATCAGCGCCGCGCCCTGCCCCTTGGCGCGAGCCGCCTCGGTGGTGCGCACGTTGGCGTGGGTGGCCGCCTTCATGCCGATGAATCCACAGAGCATCGAGCAGAGGGCACCGCCGAGAAACGCCAGGGCGGTGCTGAAGCCGAGGCTCGGCGCCACGCTGATGAGGAAGAAGACCAGCACGATGAAGACCGCCAGCACCGTGTACTCGCGCTTGAGGAAAGCCATCGCCCCGGCGCGGATCGCATCGGCGATCTCCCGCATCTTGTCGTTGCCGACCGGTTCAGCCTTGATCCTGTTGTAAATCACGAGTGCGATCACGAAGCCGACGACCCCGAGGACCGGGGCCAGCATTTGCAGTTGCATCGTCCTACTCCTCCCCTTGTTTCGATGTTTAGACTTGACCTGAAACGATCAGTTCGCGGTTGTTGTAAGCGTTCATCGCCTCGATCGGGCCGCGCCGCAGGAGAAATTCCAGCGCGGCAGTGGCCGCCTCGAGGTAGTCGTCGAGCTGCACGCGCTCCCCGCCGACAAAGCGGTTGAGCACGTAACCCGACACATCGCCGCCCGCTGGCGGACGGCCGACGCCGAGGCGCACTCTGATAAAATCGCCATGCCCCAGCGCTTCGGTGATGCTGCGCAAACCGTTGTGCCCGCCGTGCCCGCCCCCGGTCTTGATGCGCAGGGTACCGAAGGGCAGGTCGATCTCGTCGTGAACCACAATCAAATCCCCCGGTGCGATACCGAGGGATTGACAGGCCGGAGCGACGCTGGCCCCGCTGCGGTTCATGTAGGTCTGGGGGAGCAGCAGCGTGGCCTCTTCCCCGACCAGGCGGCCGACTCCGCAGAGCCCTTGGTAGGCCGGTCGCTTGAGGGCGACCCCGGCGCGCGCGGCCAGCCGGACAACGGCCATGCAGCCGATATTGTGACGCGTGTCCGCGTAGCGCTCCCCCGGATTGCCCAGGCCGACGACCAGCTTCAAGGCGTCAGCAACCGCAACTAGGCTTCAGCCTCTTCGGCTCCGGCCGCCGTTTCCTCGGCCTTGCGGCCGGTAACGGTGATGACCGTGAAGTTGACTTCGTGAGGCACTTCGGTTCCCGCCGGCAGCCGCACATCCTCGATGTGAACGACATCGCCGACGTTGAGTTCGGCGACATCGATATCGATGGAGGTGGGGATGTCGGCTGGCAGACAGACCACTTCCAGCTCGTGGCGGATGATCTGCAGCTGACCGCCGAGCTTCTCCCCCTTCGCCTTGCCGATGGCGTGCACCGGCACCATGACGCTGACCTTCTGGGCAAGGTCGACGGCCTGGAAATCGTAATGAGTCGGCTCGCGACGCAGCGGATGAACCTGCATATCCTTGAGGATAACCACCTTGCCGGCGAAAGCCCCTTCGCCCTGCAGGGTGATCAGGGTATTCCAGCCGGCCTCGGTGGCGATCGCTTGCTTGAGCGCCTTCGGATCGACGGCGACCGCGCAGGAGGTCATCCCCTTGCCGTAAACCACGCCAGGGACCAGCCCCTGCCGCCGCAGGGAACGCGCGCCGCCCTTGCCAGCACCTTCACGCGGGGCCACGATGAGTTGAGATTGCGCCATGATGTCACTCCTTGGTTATGCCGCTTCGGCCTTGCGATCCCGAAGAGGGACCGGTTGGCAGCCGATTCGCGTCTAGATGAACAGTGAACTGACCGATTCCTCGCCATGGATGCGGCGAATCGCTTCCGCCAGCAGATTGGCCACCGAAAGCTGCCGCAGTTGCGGACAGCCCCCGAGCTTCTCCCCGACCGGGATGGTGTTGGTCACCAGCACTTCCTTGAGGCAGCTCTGACTGATCCGCTCTAGGGCCGGGCCGGAGAGCACCGCATGGGTGGCGGTCGCGTAGATGTCCCCCGCGCCGTGAGACTTGAGGGCGGCGGCGGCCTGGCAGAGGGTGCCGGCAGTGTCGATCATGTCGTCGACGATGATGCAGGTTTCGCCTTCAACCTCGCCGATGATGTGCATCACCTCGGAGACGTTCGGCCCGCTGCGGCGCTTGTCGATGATCGCCAGGCCGGCGTCGAGCCGTTTGGCAAACGCCCGCGCCCGCTCGGTGCCGCCGGCGTCGGGGGAGACCACCACCAACCGGCCGCACAGCCGGCCCTTGATGTCGTCGAGGACGACCGGCGCCGCGTAGAGGTGATCGACCGGAATATTAAAAAAGCCCTGAATCTGTCCGGCATGCAGATCGACGCTCAGCACCCGGTGAACCCCAGCGGTGGTGATCAGGTCGGCCACCAGCTTGCTGGTGATCGGGGTGCGCGGCGCCACCTTGCGATCCTGGCGGGCATAGCCGAAGTAGGGGATCACCGCGGTGATGCGGGCGGCCGAGGCGCGCTTGAGCGCATCGACCATGATCAGCAGCTCCATCAGATTCTGGTTCGACGGGGCACAGGTCGACTGCACCACGAAGACATCGCGACCGCGGACGTTCTCGCCGATTTCGACCATGATCTCGCCATCGGAGAAGGTCTTGACCACAGCCGACGAAAGATGCACCCCAAGATCGGCGCAGATTTCTCGCGCCAATGCCGGGTTGGAATTGCCGGTAAAAATTTTCAGTTCGCTCTGCACGTTGGGCCCGTCGTCGAAAAATATGCAGGTCATGGCACCCCATGACCTGGAAGGCTGGCTGCGCCGGCCACTCGCCGGAGGAATCAGCGAAATCGGCGAAAGTGGCAGGGGCGCCAGGATTCGAACCTGGGAATGCCGGAATCAAAATCCGGTGCCTTACCGCTTGGCGACGCCCCTGTGATTATCCTGACGGGCTAGCTCGGGCTGACGACAGCCGTCCACCAGCCGCTGCCGCGCGCCAACTCCGTCGCAGCCTGTTCTGCCGCCGTCTGCCCGGCAAACACCCCGAAGACCGTCGGGCCGCTCCCGGACATCAGCGCGCCGAGTGCGCCCATCTCCGCCAGACGCCCCTTGATGGCGGCGATTTCGGGATGGCGGGACACGGTTACCGTTTCAAGGTCGTTGCGCAGGAGCTGCACCAGCTCTCCCACCCTCACGGGAAACCTTGGAATTTTAGACATGCGCCGCGGGTGTGTCAACCCCAAATTTTGGTAAACCCAGGCGGTGGAGACGGCAAAGCGGGGATTGACCAGCACCAGCCAGCAGGGAGGGAGTCCGCGCCACGGCTCGAGGCGCTCGCCGATGCCGGTGGCCCAGGCCGCCATCTCGCCGCACAGAAAGAACGGCACGTCGGCGCCGAGGCGCACGCCGAGGGCTTGTAGCTCGCCGCGCGACAGCCCGGCGCCCAGCAGGTCGTTCAGCGCCAGCAGGACCGCGGCAGCGTCCGAGGAGCCGCCGCCGAGGCCGGCCGCCGCCGGAATATTTTTTTCGATGTGAATGGCGACGCCCCGCCGTTCCCCGAGGTGATCGAGGAGCAGGCGCGCCGCGCGGGCGGCGATGTTCTGCTCGCCGGGCGCCAGCTCCAGGCCGGGACAGGTCGCGACGATAGCGCTGCCGGAGTCCAGCACCACCCGTACCTGGTCGTGCAGCGACAGGCGCACCATGAGCATGGCCACGTCGTGGTAGCCGTCCGCGCGCCGGCCGAGGACATCGAGGATCAGGTTGACCTTGGCCGGGGCCGGAACCGTGCGTTGCATGAAACTCTCGCGAAGGAAATTTCCTGCATCATGGCGAGACCGGCTCAGGCTGTCAAGGGTCTGGACAAACCAACGGCCGCCCTGGCAGCGGCCGTTGGTTTAACACTTCGAGCAGGAAGCACGGGCGGTTTCATCCTGGGCGGGACAGAGCCGCCGCCGATTACTTCATCAGCAGGTTTGGCAGCCACAGGGAGATGGCCGGCACATAGGTGATCAGGATCAGGTAGAGCAGCATCACCAGGATCCACGGCGCGCAGGCCTTGGTGGTCTCGGTCAGCCCCAGCCGCGAGATCCCCGAGGCCACGTACAGGTTCAGCCCCACCGGCGGCGTGATCATGCCGATCTCCATGTTCACCGTCATCATCACCCCGAAGTGGATCGGGTCGATCCCCAGCTGCATCGCCATCGGAAAGAGCAAGGGGGCGGTGATCAGCAGGATCGACGACGGCTCCATGAAGTTCCCCGCCGCCAGCAGCAGCAGGTTGACCATGATCAGGAAACCCACCGTCCCCAGCCCCAGCCCGGTGATCCAGCTGGTCAGCTGCTGCGGGATCTGCTCCGAGGTCAGCAGGAACGAGAACAGCACCGCGTTGGTGATGATGTAGAGAATCATCGACGACATGTTGGCCGAGGCCAGCAGCACCTTCGGGATGTCCTTCAAACCCATGTCGCGGTAGATGAAGATCGACACCACGAAGGCGTACACCGCGCTCATCGCCGCCGCCTCGGTGGCGGTGAAGATCCCGCTGTAGATGCCGCCGATCACCACCACCACCAGCAGCAGCCCCCAGATGCAGTCGCGAAAGGCGCGCAGCATGGTGCCGAAGCTGGCCTTGGGCAGGCACGGGTAGTTGCGCTTCTTGGCCACGAACCAGGTGACGAACATCAGCAGGGACGCCAGCAGAATGCCCGGGACGATGCCGGCAATAAACAGTCGGCCGATGGAGGCGTTGGTCGACACCGCGTAGATGACCATGACGATCGACGGCGGAATCAGGATCCCCAACCCGCCGGCGGTGCCGATCACCCCCACCCCGAACTTCATCGGGTAGCCCTGCTTGACCATGGCCGGCAGCAGGATCGAGCCGATCGCCACCACCGTCGCCGGGCTCGACCCGGACACCGCCGCGAACAGCGCGCAGGCCAGAATTCCTCCGAGGGCCAGGCCGCCGTGCCAGTGGCCGACCAGGGCGGTGGCGAAGTTGATCATGCGCTTGGCCACCCCGCCGTGAGTCAGGAAGTTCCCCGCCAGGATGAAGAACGGAATCGCCATGATCTCGAACTTCTCGATGCCGGTGAACAGCTTCATCGCCACCGCCTCGATCGGCACCTGGGTCATGGTAAACAGGAAGGTCAGAACCGTCAGGCCGAGGGAGATGGAGATCGGCATGCCGGTGAGCATCAGCAGAGCCAGCAGGCCGAAGATGATTGCGCCGCTCATGGCTTGCCTCCATGCCCCAGCGACACTCCGGCCGGATGCACCTTGTCGTCGGTGCCCAGGTTGATGTCCTCGTCGATCCCCTCGACATGTCCGGCGTCATGATGCGGCAGCTGCCCGGTGCGCACGAAGTTCCAGATCACCTGCAGGAAGCGGAAGCACATCAGGTAGGATCCCAGCGGGATCGCCAGGTAGAAGATCCACACCGGCCACTCCAGGTCCGGCGACACCGGCCCCTCGGTCAGGTCCGGCCAGTCGAAGCCGAAGGTGCTGGCGACCGCATAGCGCATCCCCACCTCCCAGACGAAGACCCAGCCCAGGGTGCCGATGATCCCGGTAAACAGCACGCCCCCGGAGAGGCCGATGATCACGAATTTGGCGCGGACCTTGTCCTTGAGGCTGTTGATGAACACGTCCACACCGACGTGGATGCCGGTGCGCACCCCGTAGGCCGCGCCGAACTTGGCCATCCACACGAACATGTAGATGCACGCCTCCTGGGCCCAGCCGAAGTGCAGGCCGAGCAGCCAGTCCTGCACCCCGGGGATCGCCCAGCCGGAGCCGTAGCGGTGGACGACCGAGAGGAAGATGATCACCGTCGCCGCCGCGATCAGGGTGGCGACGATGATCTCCTCCAGGCGATCGAGAGCCTTCATCAGGAACCGCAGCATAATGATAACTTTTCTTATAAGTTTAAGGGGTTGGATGCAAAAAAGGGCCGCTGCACCCCGGTGCAGCGGCCCTGAGCGGGTCGGGTTATTTGGTGAAACCAGTGGCCTTGTGAACCTCGTCAATCAGGTCCTTGCCGATGCGGCCGGCCATCTCGTCGTGAACCGGCACCAGAGCGGCGCGCCAGGAGGCGCGCTCGGCCGGGGTCAGTTCGAGAATCTGCGACTTGCCGGAGGCCTTGACCGCCGCGAGGTCCTCGTCGTTCTTCTGCTTGGCGATGTCGTTGGCGAACTTGGTGGAGTCGGCCATGGCCCCTTCCAGGGTGGTGCGGATGTCGGCCGGCAGCCCTTCCCAGAACTTCTTGTTGACGATCACCGCGTAGCCGAGGTAGCCGTGGTCGGTCTTGGCCACGTACTTCTGCACTTCGTGCATCTTCTGGGTGTAGAGGTTCGACGGCGGGTTCTCGGTGCCGTCGACCACGCCGGTCTGCAGCGCCTGGTAGACCTCGGAGAAGGCCATGACCTGGGGGATGGCCTTGAGTTGCCGCATCTGGGCTTCGAGGATCTTCGACGACTGGATGCGCAGCTTGAGGCCTTTCATCTGTTCGGGGCTGCGAATCTCCCTGTTGGCGCTCATCACTTTGAAACCGTTGTCCCAGAAGGCCAGCCCCTTGATCCCCTTCGGCTCCAGCTTGGCCATCAGCTTGTTGCCGATCGGCCCCTCGGTAATCTTGTGCAGGTCGTCATAGTCGTTGAAGATGAACGGCAGGTCGAACAGCTCGAACTCCTTGACGCCCAGGGGGCCGAACTTGGCCAGCGACGGGGCGAGCATATGCACCGAGCCGAGTTGCAGGGCCTCGACTTCTTCCTTGTCCTTGTACAACTGACTGTTCGGATAGATTTCAACCTTGACCGCCCCCTTGGTGCGCTCCTCGGCCAGCTTCTTGAAGTGCTCGGCGGCCTGCCCCTTCGGAGTGTCAACCGCGACCACGTGGCTGAACTTGATGACGATGGGCTCGGCCATCGCCGGAACGGCAAGGGCGAGGATCAGGATTACGATCAAAAACAGTTTTAACTTCATAAACTTCCTCCTTGTATGGGTGGGTTATTCCTGCTGAGCGCGTGCGTACGGTTTCGAATAATATCAGTAATTACGAATAATATCAGCAAGCACGGATATTTTCAAGCTTCTGTGTAAACCGAGCTAGGCAGCCCGGCGACCACCCCACCTCCAGCGATGACAGCCCTCCCCTGACCGGCTCCTAACCGCAGGCAGCATAGGAAGGAAACATCTTTTGAGGGGGTTTGCGCAGGGGGCGAGGCCCGAGACGAAGGGCAACAACCAACCCCTCTCGGAACGGCACTACAGAGTTCAATTGGCGGCCGCGGGCAGCAGCCCGCGCCGTCGCATCTCGCCGCGCACCGCATCGCGGCGTTCATACAATTCCATGATGGCAGCCCCGCCGCCACCGTCGAGGGTCTGGCCGAGGCCCAGGCCGAAGCCGCCGTGATGCCCCCAGGAACCGAACCCGATCCCCACCGACGTGTTGCCCGCCCCGGAGCCTGAAACACGGGCGATCTCATCGCTCAGTTCCTGCTCATAGGCGGTCAACTGGGCATTGTTCATGCGCTGATAATCCTGTTCCAGCAGGTAGCCGGCATTCAATCCGGCGGAGGCCGCGCACCCGACTGCAAAACCGAGCAGCAGCAACCAGAGGGCCGGCCGGAACAACCTTGCAGGCAACGAAGGCATGACTGGCAATGTCCACCTCCTCACTTTTTTTCCATTATCCGCTGCATCGGCATCCCGCTGCAAGCCTGGTTCTGTTGCCTGACATCTACGCAAAAGGGCCGGAGCAGTGCTCCGGCCCTGGGGAAACAGCAGATTTTCCGGCAGTTCAGCCGAGGAAAAGGTTGTGGTTGCGGGCACGGTTGGCGAGGATCGCCGGATCGATCACCTCACCGCAGGAGCAGCACTTCCAGGCATCGAACGAACGCACAAAATCATAGAATTTCTCCGCATACATCCGGCTTTTGCACTTGGGACATTTCATGACGCTGCCTCCTCTGTCGAAATTACCAAGACCCGCCTCAGGACTAATGTTCTGAATCCATTCACGAGGCGTGCCAGCAGCAAAGAAAAAGGGCCTTTCCGGCCCCGCACACATCTTATAAATAAAGATAATCACCCGTAATTCAAATCACTTGACGTTCTTTTCAAAAAATCCGCGGAGAGCTTTCAGCTTGGCCGGACCAATCCCTTTGAC
>JBFYXI010000135.1:0-5421 GCA_041310635.1 Desulfuromonadaceae bacterium
AACCTCGACGACCTTCAGTTGCTCCCCTTCTTTTCCATGGTTGACCGGCGCAAGTCGCTGCACCGCGATATCCTCGCGCAACTGCCAGGCGCTTGCCCGGGGTTGCTGCAGGCCCATATCCCGTACGCCAGCGAAGTCGAGCAGATGGGCGTGCGTTGCGCCCCGGTCGGCGAGTTTGCCGCCCATAGCCGGGCCGGACTGGCCTTCGAGGCACTCTGGTCCGAACTGCGCCCGCATCTGCACAAGTGAGGTCGCGATGAAACGCTTGACGCTGGTGCGCCACGCCAAGTCCAGTTGGAAAAACGCCGGATTGGCCGATATCGACCGCCCCCTGAATGGTCGCGGCAAGCACGACGCTCCGCGAATGGGGGCCTTCCTGGCCGAAGCCGGGATTGTGCCGGACATCATTCTCGTCAGCCCGGCCCGCCGTGCCCGCAAAACCGCCAAGCTCCTCGCCAGGGCGATCCCGAATGCCAATGGACGCATCCTCTTCGACCCGGCGCTTTACGAGGCCACCTCCGCCGTGCTCCTGGAGCGGGTGCGCAGCTTCGACGACAGCTGGCAGCACGTCATGCTGGTTGGCCACAATCCCGGCCTGACCGACTTCGCCAACCTGCTCGTCACAGCCGGCGTGGACAACCTTCCCACCTGCGGCACGCTGGTGGCCGACCTGGACATCGGCTCCTGGGGCACGGCCGGTCCGGCTTGCGGCCGCAGGGTCTTCTACATCACCCCGCAGGAGCTGCCGGACTGAAGTTCCCCCGTCAGACGGGAGGAGACTGTCATGATTTCCGACAAGATCATCGATAAATGCCGGGTCAGGTCCGGCGGGAAATTCCGGCTCAAGGACCATGACCCTGCCTGGAGTCCGCTGAAAGAGTTCAAGGCGCTGAGTTCGTCGCAGGCGAAGTCAAAAGCCAAGGCGATTATGGCGGAGAATCTCAGGGCGTTGACCGCTGCCCAGGAACGGCTCTACGCGGACAATCGCCACGCGATCCTGGTAATCCTGCAGGCCATGGACGCCGCGGGAAAGGACGGCACCATCAAGCACGTCATGTCCGGCGTCAATCCGCAGGGCTGCCAGGTCTTCAGCTTCAAGCGGCCGTCGGCCGAGGAGCTCGACCACAACTTCCTCTGGCGCTGCATGGTGCGCCTGCCGGAGCGCGGGCGGATCGGCATCTTCAACCGCTCTTACTACGAAGAAGTGTTGGTGGTGAAGGTGCACCCGGAGATTCTGGCCGCCCAGTCGCTGCCGGACGACAGGATCGACAAGGCCTTCTGGCAGGATCGCTACGAGGACATCAACGCCTTCGAACGGCACCTGGTCCGCAACGGCACGGTCATCCTCAAGTTCTTCCTGAACGTCTCGAAGGATGAGCAGAAGCGGCGTTTTCTCGAGCGACTGGAAGATCCCGAGAAAAACTGGAAATTCTCCGCGGCGGATGTTGCGGAGCGAGCCTGCTGGGACAATTACCAGCAGGCTTACGAGCAGGCCCTGGCCGCCACCAGCACGGAGTGGTCACCGTGGTATGTCATCCCCGCCGACCACAAGTGGTTGACGCGCCTGCTGGTGGCCGAGATTCTCACCAATACGATCCAGTCTCTGGACCTGGCCTATCCCGAGCCGACGCCGGAGGAGCGGGAAGCCCTGGCGAAGGCGAGGGAAGTGCTGCTCGGCGAGTGATTCCGGGTGACCCCGGCGGGATCCGGCCTTGCCCGGCGGGGAACCCAGCCCCTTTTCATTGATCATGAGGTAACGTTATGACCGAGGATGTTACAGAAGAACTGGAAATCCGCGAACTGACCATCGACGACCTGGCGGCGGTGTTTCATCTGGGGGAACGACTGTTCACCTCCGATTACTCGCCGAGCATGTACCGCACCTGGGACGAATACGAGATCACCACGCTGTTCAACTCCGACAATGAACTCTGCCTGGTGGCGGAGCTCGGTGGCGAGATCGTCGGCTTTGCGCTCGGCACCACCATCGAGAAGCAGAACTCGGCCTGGAAGTACGGTTACCTGGTGTGGATCGGCGTGCGGCCCGGTCTGCAGAAGTGCGGCGCCGGCCACAAGCTGTTCAATGAACTGAAGAAGCGCATGATCGATCAAGGGGTCCGGATGATCGTCATCGATACTGATGCCGACAACGAGGCGGGAATCAGCTTTTTCAAAAAACAGGGCTTTGGCAACATCCAGCAGCACGTCTACATGACGCTCAACCTGTCGCGCCAGCGGCCGAAGCGCAAGTCGGACTGACCATGAAGACAAGGCTTGCGCAAGTCTGGGGCGCCGTTGATCCGCAGCGTCTGCGTCGTACCCTGATGGAGATGGTCGATATCTACTCGCCCTCCGGCAAGGAGGAGGATATCCAGCTCTACCTCGAGGAGCGCCTTTCGGCATCCGGTATCCCGGTGCGCCGCCAGGTGGTCGAGGAGGAGCGCTACAACCTGGTGGCGACCATGGGGGAGGGAATGCCGTCGCTCTATCTGGTCGGTCATGTCGACACGGTGGCGGCCTGGGATATCGAGGAGTATGCCGCCGTTGAAGAATGGGGGGTGGTGCGCGGCCTGGGGAGCGCCGACATGAAAGGCGGTTGCGCCGCAATGGTCGAGGCCTGGCTGGCACTGGCGACTCTCTCCGAGGAAGAGCGCCCCCCGCTTGGTCTGCTGCTGGTGGTCGGCGAGGAGGAGAACGGCGACGGCAGCCTGCGTTTTCTGGAGGAGACCTGCCCGGAGTGGGTGGTGATCGGCGAGCCGACCTCGCTGCGGCCGGCCTTCAGCCACTTCGGCTACCTGGAGGTGGCCCTGGTCACCCAGGGGCGGCGCATCCACTCGTCACTGCCGGAACTGGGCCACAACGCCATCGAGTCGATGCTGCGGGTCTTGCTGCAGCTGGCAGGTTCCCCGCTGTTCAAACAGGAGCCCTCGCAGCTGGTTTACTCGATTCGCGAAGTGAGTTCGTCACGGGCCGGTTTCGTGGTGCCGGACCGCTGCGAGGCTCTGATCGACCTGCATCTGCCGCCGACCGTCGATCCTGGCGAGATGCGCCGCGAACTCGAAGCCCTTTTCGATCGGGCGCGCAAAACCATTGCGGGGCTCGACCTGGAGGCAAGCTTTGATTTCGAGGCCGGCGGCTACCAACTGAAGCCGGAAAACCCGCTGATGGAGATTCTCGAAGAGGTCTGTCCGCGCCTCAATCTGCCGCTGGAACTGGAGCCGTTTCGCTCCCATTCCGACGGCAACCTCTTTTACCGGGCAGGCAGCCGGCCGCTGATCCTCGGTCCGGGGTCGCTGGAAACGGCGCACACCGCCGAGGAGCAGACCAGTCTCGCCGAGGTCGAGGCGGCGGCGCGGATCTACGCGGCGCTGGCCCTCGGATAAATGCCGAGCGGTCTCCACAAGCGACCGGGAGCATCATCACCACTGCTCGCGACCACGGGCTCGATCACCGAAGTTTTGTCACCTTCCTCAAGCTCGGGTTGACGTCCTTCGGTGGGCCGATCGCTCACCTTGGCTATTTCCGGCGGGAACTGGTCGAACGGCGGCGCTGGGTCGACGACAACCAGTATGCCCAGTTACTAGCCCTCTGCAAGTTTCTTCCCGGGCCGGTCGGGGTGGCGCGCTGGCGGCGATGCTACTGCTCCAGTGGAACCTCCTGCCGCTTGCTGCTCGACGAAAAACCACTGGTTCACCGACCGGTTGCGACATCTTCCTTCCCTCTGACTGTGGCACACACAGTCATGAGCAGAAAAACTTCGGCCGATCACCTGGTAGGCGTGATGCTCGTCGCTCATCAGGTGTGCTGACGGAGCCACCGTGCTGGTGACAAATGGCTCCAGGTCTGCCCCGGCAGTGTTGGCCACAAGGTGCGTCTTCACCGCCCCTTTTCGTTCAACGGCGGTGGCGATACAGGCCTTGGCCGTGCCGTGGCCACGCTTGTGCTTAACCCCTTGCTGGAAGCGCGGCTTGCCGCCCAGGTACTTCTCGTCCAGCTCGACCACTCCTTGCAGCATGGGGAGGACGTTCTGGTGGACATCCATCAGGGCCCGCAAGGTATGCAGCATCTTCCAGGCGGTCTTCTGGGAGACGCCGACCCAGGTGGCAATGGCCACGGATGAGGCCCCCTTGCTGGAACACACCAGCGAGTACATGACCTGAACCCAGGTCCACAGGCTCAACTTGGTGCTGTGGAACGGGGGGACACTATGTGACTTCTGAGGATTTGCTAACGCCGCATATGAGCCTCGTCGTGACCGACACATGCACAACGTTGTGCACAATGCTTTTTTAGTCAGCGACTGCAACTATCGGGATCAGAATCTCGTTCCGTCGCAAGAACCACCGGGTGAAAGCCCACAGACTTCCGACTCGGCACAGCTGGGCTATGTTGCGAGCTTCGCGACGGGCCGGTGAGCTGTCACGCGGGTACTCCATCAACGCCTCCGCTCCCAGATCGTCAACTGCGTGATGGTGTGCTGGAACTTGCGGGCGGTCTCACGGATCACGAATTCGACATCACGTGGGTTACCGAGCCGGCGGAAATGCGCAGTGAGAAGCTCGTGCAAACCCTCCAGGGTTGTGAAGGGTTCACCGGCGCGGCGGATGCCGCCGACCCAGTTCTGCTTCTTGGTGAACTCTTCCAGCCAGGTGTAGGGGGACGCGATGACCAGCAGCCCGCCGGGGTTGAGCCGCAGGTGAATTGTCTCGAGGAAGCGCGCCGGATCGTAGAGCCGGTCGAGCAGGTTGGCGACGAGCACCAGGTCATAACCGGTGAACTGTGGCTTGAGATTGTGGGCGTCCCCCTGGTAAAACTCGATCTTGGCACCGAGCCCGTCCAGGTTGAAATCGCTCAGGCGCTGTTCGTGGAAGGAGATAATCTCCCCCTCTTCGGGAAGCTGGTAGTGGATGATTCCCTTCTCTTGCAACTGGTAGGCAATGCGGATGAAGCGAGCGGAAAAATCGATCCCCGAAGCGAACGCGAAATATTTTGCCAGCTCGAAACTGGCACGGCCGACCGCGCAGCCGAGGTCCAGGGCTCGTCCTTTCGGCCGTTCGCCCATGGCATCGACGCAGATCTGCGCCAGTTGCGCCGGGAAGTTCTTCACCCCGAACTTCTCCGGTCCAAAATGGGCGTCGCAGTACTGGGCGACGGCCTCGTCGGTCTCATACATCGCTTCCGGTTCTTCGAGCTCCTGGTCGGCAGCCACGTAACGGAAACCCGCGTGCTGGAAGAAATGGCGGCGGAAGGCGTAGCGGCAGTCGCGGGTCGCCTCGTTGCCGGTGGATATCCACGAGCCCCCCTTGATCAGGTTGTGCTGGGTGTCGAAGGTCGGAGTGGAGAAGTCGTCGTAGTAGGGGTGAACCTCAAAGCCGTTAAAACCGGTGATCGGCGTCTCGGTCCACTGCCAGACGTTGCCGA
>JBFYXI010000178.1:0-10724 GCA_041310635.1 Desulfuromonadaceae bacterium
GTCCTGCCCAACCTCGAGCGGCGTCTGAAGGAGACCGAATCAGAGCAGCACCGCGAGCGTCTCACCGAGTTCATGAGCATCATGCCCTGCCCGGTCTGCAACGGCGCGCGGCTCAAGCCTGCCGCCCTGGCAGTGCGCATCGGCGGAAAAACCATTCGCGAGGTCTGCGCCTTGAGCGTCACCGGCGCGCAAAATTTCTTCGCCACCCTGGAACTGCCGCCGCGCGAGGCGGAAATTGCCCGGCGGGTTCTCAAGGAAGTGCGCGAGCGCCTGGCTTTCCTGGCCGGCGTCGGCCTCGACTATCTGACTCTCGACCGAACTGCCGGCACCTTGTCGGGGGGGGAGGGCCAACGCATCCGCCTGGCCACCCAGGTCGGCTCTTCTCTGGTCGGCGTTCTGTATATTCTTGACGAGCCATCTATCGGCCTGCACCAGCGCGACAACCGCCGCCTGCTCGCCACTCTCAAGCGCCTGCGCGACCTGGGCAACACCGTGCTGGTGGTCGAGCACGACGAAGAGACGATTCTCGAAGCCGACCACGTCATCGACATGGGCCCGGGGGCGGGCATCCACGGCGGGCGGATCGTGGCCGAGGGCCCTCCCGCTGCGATTCTTGCCGCGGCGGACTCGCTGACCGGCGACTACCTTGCCGGCCGCCGGCAGATTCCGCTCCCGGTCTCAAGGCGCCTGCCGAAGGGGTTTCTGACCTTGCGCGGCGCCAGCGCCAACAACCTGCGCGGCATCGACGTGACCATCCCCCTCGGGGTGATGACCTGCGTGACTGGAGTCTCCGGCTCGGGGAAGTCGACCCTGATCATCGACACCCTCTACCGGGCGCTTGCCCAGAAGCTGCACCATGCCAAGGAACGCCCGGGGGCGTTGGCTGCTCTGGACGGACTCGAACAGCTCGACAAGGTGATCGATATCGACCAGGCGCCGATCGGCCGTACGCCGCGCTCAAATCCCGCCACTTACACCGGGGTATTCGGTGACATCCGCGAGCTTTTTGCCCAACTGCCGGAAGCCAGGTTGCGCGGCTACCCGGCGGGGCGTTTCTCCTTCAACGTCAAGGGGGGACGCTGCGAGGCTTGCCAGGGGGACGGCATCCTGCGCATCGAAATGCATTTTCTCCCTGATGTCTACGTGCAGTGCGAGATCTGCAAGGGGGCGCGCTACAACCGGGAAACCCTAGAAGTGCGCTACAAGGGGAAGAACATCGCCGAAGTACTGGCGATGACCGCCAGTCAGGCCGTGGAATTTCTCGGCAATATTCCAGTGATCCGCCGCAAACTGGCAACGCTGTGCGCCGTCGGCCTCGGCTACATCACCCTCGGCCAGAGTGCCACCACCCTCTCCGGCGGTGAAGCACAGCGCGTCAAGCTGGCCAGGGAGCTTGGCAAGCGCGCCACCGGGCGGACCATCTACATTCTCGACGAACCGACCACCGGTCTGCATTTCGATGACATCCGCAAGCTGCTCGAAGTATTGCAGCGACTGGTCGATGCCGGCAACACGGTGCTGATCATCGAACACAATCTCGATGTCATCAAATGCGCCGATCACCTTGTCGACCTGGGGCCGGAGGGGGGATATGGCGGGGGGCTGGTCGTGGCCGCCGGCACGCCGGAAGCCGTGGCGGCCTGTCCCGCATCGCATACCGGGCATTATCTGCGTTCCTGCCTGGACGCGGTGCCGACATCCGATTGACATGCCGGGTAAAATCGATAATATGGAAGGTGTTTAAATGCTGTTAAACTTCTTAAAGGAGAGGGCCATGCCTGACTTGAAAGGGAGCAAGACCGAGCGCGACCTGCTGGAGGCGTTTGCCGGCGAATCCCAAGCCAACCGCAAATACCTGGCCTTTGCCGAAAAAGCCGACCAGGAGGGCTACCCGGCGGTGGCCAAGCTGTTCCGTGCCGCGGCGGCAGCGGAAACGGTCCATGCTCATGCCCATCTGCGCGCGCTTGGCGGCATCCGCTCGACGGAGGACAACCTCCGCGAAGCCCTCAGCGGTGAGACTCACGAGTTCACCTCGATGTATCCGCAGATGATCGATGACGCTGCCGCCGAAGGTTTCGATACGGCGCAGCGCAGCTTCCGTTTCGCCAATGCCGTGGAAAAGGTGCATGCTGCCCTCTACCAGAAGGCGATTGACACTCTCGGCCAGCAAGCTGCGGTTGACTACCATGTCTGCAAGGTGTGCGGCAACACCATCGAGGGGGTACCGCACGGTCCCTGCTCGGTCTGCCAGGCACTGCCCGCTGCGTTCTTCAAGGTCGATTAACCCCAGCCCTGCCGCCAGAAAATTAAGCCGGGCCCCGGGGCCCGGCTTTTTCGTTGGTGCCCGGCGCAGTCCTGCTGAGGCTCTTGCCCGGGCCGGGATGCGCAGCGGGCCATCAGGATAAGCTGCTTTCCTTTTTGTGTTGTCGAGGTGTTGCAATGGAAAAGTGTCCAATTTGCAAGGAAATGACTAAAGGCAAGTACTGGTGCAAGGGTTGTCAGACCGTGTTTGTCTGCCCCAATCCACGCTGCGAGGCGCCCAATCACCGGCGGGACGCCAAAATCTGCGCTCGCTGCGGTCTGCTATTCGCCGACTATGTGGCAACCAGCAAGATGTATCGGGAGTGCCCGAAGTGCAAGCGCAAGCAGGGTTTGTCCGACCCCCAGTGCCGCCATTGCCGCTATTGGTTCAGCTGCCCGAGTTGCGGGCACAAGGTCCCCTCGACCAGCATGCTGACCTGCCCCCGCTGCGCCACCAACCTGCGCTGACAAAGAAACCTGTGGCCGGTTTCTGGTTGCTGGTCACTGGCTGAGAACCAGGGGAAGTTGCCGGCAACCAGCTAGTAACGAAAAGCGAGAGGACAGGGAATTACCCCTGCTCCTCTCGCTTTTCATCCTTTTTGGCCCCCCGCCCGGGGAGGCTGCAGCTGTCGCTGAGTCAGGTCTGCACCCCGAAGCGCGGCAGGATCCAGCGATTGACGATATACCAGGCAGCGACGATGCCAAGGAGCCAGAAAATCTCTGTCATAACGACCTCTCTAAATATATTAAGAATAATATATAGGATCTCCGGCCAAAAAACAAGGCCCGGTGCCGAAATGCACCGGGCCTTGGCTGCTTCAGGGGGCTGGTCAGTACTGCGGTCAGGCCTTTGTCGCAGTCACTGCGACGCAGTTGCCGCCGGCAACGACCTGCTGGGCGTTGAGTTCGGCAAAGTTGTAGGGGGCAAAGAGCAACCCCGGCGGCACCTGCCCGGAGATTTTCACCGGCCCGGTCAGCATGCCGGCCGGGCCGGTAACCTTGAGGCGGACGCCGTCGCCGGCAATCCCGAGGCGTGCCGCATCTTCGGGATTGACCAGAATCGCGCCGGCACTTTCCAGTTCGCAGGTGGCCGCGCAATAGGTCGTGGTGGTGCCGAACTGGAAGAGGCTCTTGCCGACCAGCAGTTGCAGGGCGGCACTGGCCGGCGCTGCCAGGGACGGGGCGGCGCCCCGCAGGCTGCGGCTCGCCGGGCGGTAGGGGTGCTTCCAGCAGAAACGACGCTGCTCGAGGTTTTGGCAAAGATCGCTGCAGCTAGCCGACAGTTCGGTCATCTCGTTGCGCAAGGCGGTTTCGCTGGGGGCCGGCTTGCCGGTGAGCGCAGCGTACAGGTCGGCGAGAATCGCCAGGTCGGGACGGGCCTCCCCCGGCGGATCGACGGCCTTGGCCAGGCGATTGATCCGGCCATCGAGGGCGGTAACGCTGCCGTGCTTTTCGGCCCCGGCAGCCCCTGGCAGGACCAGGTGAGCCATGGCGGTCAGCTCCGAGGCCAGAATGTCCTGCACGACCAGCAGGTCGAGCTTCTGCAGAGCCTTTCGCCAACGAGTGTTTTCCGGGAAGCTGACCAGCGGGTTGCAGCCGGCCAGGTAGAGGGCGCGAATACTCCCCTGCTCGATGCCGGCGAGAATGCCGCCGGCATCCAGGCCGCCAGCCGGGAGGGTGGCATGCCAGGCCTTGGCGAAGGTTTCTCCCGATGCGTAGGGCTGGTAGCCGGGGAGGAACTCGGTGCAGACCCCAGCATCGAGCAGGCCGAAGGCGTTGCCTTTTTCCTCAACCGGGAAAAGTCCGCCGCAGTCACCATGCAGGGACCCGCTGACCAGGGCCAGGTTGGCCAGGTTGGCCACCGCAGCCGCCTTGCCGGCGCACTGCATCAGGTCACGGCCGAAGATCACCGCCACCGAGCCCGCCTGTCCCAGGTGATCGGCGGCCTCCTCGAGCAGGGCGCGCTCGATGCCCGCCGCAGCGCAGACCTGGTCGATGTCGAGGCTGTCCAGGTAGTCCAGAAGTTCGTCGCGGTTGCCGACGAACTGGGTGAGGTAGTCGTTGTCGGCCCGGCCCCTGGCGACGATCAGCTTGGCCAGGGCGCCGGCCAGCAGGGCTTCGCTCCCGGGGCGATACTGCAGGAAAGTTTCCGCCTGGCCGGCCAGCTTGATGCGGCGCAAGTTGGCCACCACCAGCTTGGCGTCACGCTTGCGGTGGGCGAGTTGTACCTGCCAGTCGACCGCAGGGGCCTCGGCGGTCGGGTCGGCACCGAACACCAGGATGGCCTCGGCCTGACCGATCCGGTCGAGATGGTTGCTGGCGGCAGTCAGGCCGAGTTGGTCGCGCAGGATGCCGATAGCCGGGAGCAGACCGAAACGGGCCTCGGAGTCGAGATTGTTGCTTCCTAGGGCAACCCGGAACAGCTTCTGGAACAGATAGCCTTCTTCGTTGGTCAGGCGGCCGGAGGCGAGGCCGGCCAGGGACTGCCCGCCGCCGGCGTCGCGCAGTCGGGCCAAGTCGCTGCTGACGCGGCCGAGGGCGGCTTCCCAGGAACTGGGCTGCTGGTCAACCAGCGGCTCGGTCAGGCGCTCGGCGCTGTTGAGGTAGCCGTGACCGAAAAAACCGCCGACGCAGAGGTTGCCGTCGTTGACCGTGACGCCGTCTGCCGAGGTCACCCGCAACACCTTGCCGTGCTTGCTTTCATAGCGGACCTGGCACTGCGCGGAGCAGAGGGTGCAGACCGACTCGGTTTTGCGCAGCTCCCAGGGACGGGCCTTGAACTTGAACGGCTTGGAGATCATGGTGCCGGTCGGGCAGACCTGCACGCAGTTGCCGCAGAACTCGCATCTGGCGAGGTCCTTGTCGATGAACGCCTTGTCCCCCTTGTCGTTGATGAGCAGGGCTGTCGCCCCGATCACCTCGTGGCAGATCTTGACGCACTTCTCGCAGAGGATGCAGCGGTTGGGCACCTGTTGGATCAGCGGCCAGTGATCGATGGTCGGGGCGTTGACGTCCTCGGCCGTGAAGGGCTGGCTGGTGACGTCCTGGCTGTAGCAGATGTCCTGCAGGTCGCACTCGCCGCCGGCATCGCACACCGGGCAGTCGAGGGGATGATTGACCAGGAGCAGTTCCACCACCTGGCGGCGAATCGCGCTGAGCTTCTCCGACTGGGTCGTGATGTCCAGTCCCTCGACCACGCGGGTGTTGCAGGCGGTCACCGTCTTGTCGGTTCCGGCCACCTCGACCACGCAGACGCGGCAGGCGCCGGTCGGCGAAACCTTTTGCAGGTAGCACAGGGTCGGAATCTTGATGCCCAGCTTTTCGGCGGCCTCAAGAATGGTGGCTCCGGCCGCGATCTGGACCTGCTTGCCGTCGATCTTCAAGTTGATCAGCGAATGACTCATCGAAATCTGCCCTCGGTCAGCTGCTTCGTGCAATGGTCAGGTTATCCGTTGACGGCCAGCATGCCGACGCGGTAGCAGCGCAGGCAGCGTTCCGCCTCCCGCACCGCCTGGCTTTCCGGCATGGCCAGTTCGATCTCTTCGTAGTTACTGGTCCGCTCGGGCCCGTGGATTTTCGGCTGGTGTTCGCGATGCAGGCCGCCGGGAAGGCCGACCTGTTCGGTCTTGTCGAAGGCGCCGAGGCCGTTGATGATGTCCTCCATGGCGTCCTCTTTATCATGGTAGGCTCGCCCTTGGGTGAGATAGCGGTGAATGCCCGGGGCGGCGCGCCGGCCGTGGCCGACCGCGACCACCACGGTCATCGCTCCGTACTCGCAGTCACCGCCGGCGAACACCCCGGCATTGTCGGTCATCATGGTGCCGCCGTGGGTGAGGATGCTGTTCCAGCGGGTCTGCTTGATGCCGTAATCGCCGCCCTGCAGGTAGGAAAGATCCGGATCCTGACCGATGGCCGGAATGACCAGATCGCAGGGAATGATGTACTCGCTACCGGGGATCGGCTGCGGGCTGCGCCGTCCCGAAGCGTCGGGCTCGCCGAGTTCCATCTTCAGCACTTCGACGCCAACTACCTGATTATTCTCGGTAATCAGCTTGGTTGGCAGGGCCAGGAAAATGAACTTGACGCCTTCTTCCTCGGCGTCGTCGACTTCGTAGGGCTCGGCCGGCATCTCCTTGCGGGTGCGCCGGTAGAGCAGGATCGATTCCTCGGCCCCTTCGCGCAGGGCCACGCGCACGCAGTCGATCGCCGTATTGCCGCCGCCGACCACGATCACCCGTTTGGGGGTGACGATCGGCTCACCGAGGGCCACTGCCCGCAGGTAATGGATGCCGCCCGGCGAGAAGCCGTCGTAACCCTGGTCCTCTCCCTCGACACCCATCGGCTTCGACTTGAAAGCGCCGGTGCCAAGAAAGACCGAGTCGTACTGCTCTTTCAACTGCTGCAGGGACACGTCGCGGCCGAGCATGACGCCGTACTCGATCTCGACGCCCAGTGCCGCGATGATGTCCGCCTCGCGCTGCAGCAGCGGGCGCGGCATGCGGTAGTCCGGGATGCCGACGGCCACGGTGCCGCCCGGCTCGGAGAGCATGTCGATGATCTTGACCTGGTATCCCTCAAGGGACAGGTAGTAGGCGCAGGTCAGGCCGGCCGGGCCGGCGCCTACCACCATGACCTTCTTGCCATTGGGCGCCTTGGTCTGCATCGGCGGTTGCCGGTGGTGCATCCACTCATTATCGGCAGGCACCCGCTTCAGGACCATGATGCTGATCGGTTCATCCACCAGGGCGCGCCGGCACGATTTCTCGCAGGGATGCGGGCAGACCCGTCCGCACACGGCCGGGATCGGCATGTTGCGGCGGATGGTGTCGAGCGCTTCATCGAAGCGGTATTCCTTGATCTCCTCGACGTAGGCGGGGATGTCGATATGTGCCGGACAGCGGTCGGTGCAGGGCGCGGTCAGCTTGTCATGATAGGATTTGGCCGCCCTGGCCTGGCGCTCGCCGCGGATAAAGGCCAAATAGTCGCCGCGGAAATGCTTGACGCTGTCGAGGACCGGGCGAGCGGCGGTCATGCACAGGGTGCACTTGCAGTGCTCGAGCAGGTCGGCAAGGCCGGCCAGGATGTCGAGATCGCGCTCCTCCCCTGCCCCGGCCACGATGCGCCCCAGGGTGTCCATCATGACCCGCGTGCCGCGCTTGCCGGGGGTGCATTTGGCGCAGCAGTATTTCTCCTGCACGCGCTTCATGTACTCGGCGGCCATGGTGACGATGTCAACCTCGCGGTCGTAGAGAATGATGCCGTCCCAGCCCATGAAGGCGCCAATGCGTCCCTCGTCGAGATAGCTGTCGGGCAGCTTGAATACGGCGGCCTGGGGCTCGCCGCCCTGGCGGTTGTCAACCACCTTGCCGCCCCAACTGGAAAAGACCACGTCAGCCAAAACGTCCTCCCGTTCGGGTTATGTCACGCAAGTCACCGCGGCAGAAGGCGACTGGACGCTCCTTCCGCCACGGTTTCCGGGTGACCTCCGGGTTCCGGTAACTTGTATACAGTATGCAGTTTTTAGCACACTGCTCGACGGTGAATCAAGGGGGAAGTGCGCTTCCCTCAATCGTCCGGATACCCGCCGAATCCTAGGGAAATTTCGGAAATGGCGTGGTGATCAGGAAGCCGTTGCCGGCTGCCTCAGGCTCAAGAAAGCTCCAACTCTGCTTGATCTGCAAAGTCTTGAGCGTCGTCGAGGGCAGGATGAAGTAGTCCATCTCCATTAGCGTCTCGGCGCGGTGGCCTGCATCGGTAAGTTCAACCCGCTTCAAACGGACTTCGGTCACGTTCAGGTCTTTGAGGTTTTCCATCCGGTTGAGGAATGCTTCGCGATGTTCGCTGGTGAAATGCGCTGCGGCCTCCGGGTAGAGCTGCCAGCGCAAGGCGTACATGAAATCGTCGAGGGCCGCCTTGTGCTGCTTTGCCGGCGGGTTGAAGGTGGCACAGCCGCTCAGCAGCAGAGCCAGGAGGAGGGTCAGGAAGATCGGTGTGCGCATAAAAGAATCTCCAGGGAAAACCTGCATGGTGTCGGGTTGGGGTTGACTGTGCCAGCCACGAGAAGGGAACCTCGCGGAACAACGGCTGCGCGACAATGGCCTTGTCTTTATCTGAAGAGGCGATCCACGGCGACCCGCAACGCGCCACTGTAGGGCGGAAAGAAACCGGGTCCGCAATCTATTCTCGCCGACCACCTGCTCGCCGCCCGTTAGCCGCGAATCTCCTCGATAAGTTCCTGCGCCAGTTCCACCCGGCCAAAGGGGGGAATCAGGTAGTAGCCGCCAACCCCCGCCGCTTTCCCTGCCGCCAGCAGTTCCCGGCAAATCGCCATCCCCGCGCAAACCCCCTCGGCGCCCGAAGTACCGCGCAGCCGTTGCCGAACCTCATCCGTCAGGACGATGCCCGGCACCTCGTTATGCAGGAATTCGGCATTGCGCTCGCTGACCAGCGGCATCAGACCGACCAGCACCGGGACGCCATAGGGCCGGGTGGCGATCAGCAGACGGTGAAGCACCTCCCCATCGAAAACCGGCTGGGTTTGGACGAAGCGCGCTCCGGCTGCCAGCTTCTTCTCCAGCTTGCGCAACTGGCCGGTCAGGTCGGTGACGTTGGGGTTGAAGGCGCAGCCGGCGAGGAAGCGGGTCGTGCCGCCGAGGTCGGCGCCGTAGAGGTTGTGGCCATGGTTGAGGGCGTCGATCAGTTTGAGCAGGCCGACGGAGTTGAGGTCGAAGACGTTGCTGGCGCCGCTCTCGCCGCCGCTAGCGACCGGGTCGCCGGTCACCGCCAGGAGGCTGCGGATACCGAGCAGGTGGGCGCCCATCAATGCCGAATGGAGGCCGAGCAGGTTGCGGTCGCGGCCGGTCAGGTGGACGATAACTTCCGTGCCGGTCTCCTCCTGCAGGCGGCTGGCGAGGGCGATGTTGCCCATGCGGATGCGCGCCAGCGGGTTTTCCGCAAGGGTGAAGGCGTCGACGCCGGTCTGAGCCAGACTGCGGGCCCGCGCCAGAGTGGCGGTGATCTCGAGGCCCTTTGGCACCTCGAGCTCGACGGTGATGACCGGACGAGTACCCCACGGCGCGAGAAACTGCCGGACGGCTGTCGCCGCCGGTGGCGCGGAAGCAGGAACGGTGACTGCCACGGGGGCCACGCCGCGTCGCCCCGGGCGCCGCTCGTGAAGCGCCGCGGCGAGCGCCTTGACATGCTCGGGGCCGGTGCCGCAGCAGCCTCCTATCAGGCTGGCACCGGCCGCAGCCATGTCGCGGCCGAGGGCGGCGAAATAGTCCGGGGTCGCCAGGTAGAAGGTGCGGCCGTCCACCAACTGGGGAAAGCCGGCGTTGGGGAACGCCGACAGTGGGCGGCCGGTGGCTGCGGCCAGTCGGCGCAGGACCTGTAACACTTCGCGGGGCCCGGCGCCGCAGTTGGCGCCGAGCGCCGCCGGGTCGGCGCTCTCCAGCCGCTTGGCGGCCTGCTCGACACTCAACCCGTCGCCGCTGAAGCCCCCTTCGGCGAAGGCCAGCTGAGCAATCGCCGGCAGGCCGAGCTCCCTGGCAATGTCGAGGGCCAGCAGCAAGTCGGTGATGCCGGGGAAGGTTTCGAGCAGGAAGCAGTCGACCCCGCCATCGGCCAGGGCTGCCATCTGTGTGCGGAACAGGTCGCGGCGAGTGCTGATCTCCACCTCGACCTCGCTGCCGCGCGGCGGCAGCAGCGGCCCGACCGAACCCGCCACAAACCGCTCGGCCCCGGCGGCTTCCCGGGCCAGCCGCGCTCCGGCCCGGTTGATCGCCGCAACCTTGGGTTCGAGACCATAGGCAGCCAGGCGCAGGGCATTGGCACCGAAGGTGTTGGTTTCCAGCAGTTCAGCCCCGGCCGCCGCATAGGCGGAATGCACCCGGCCGACCACTGCCGGGTCGATCAGGTTGAGGTACTCGAAAACGGCATCGACCGGCGCGCCGTACCGGTGAAGCTGCGTGCCCATGCCGCCGTCGCCGACGATCACCGGACCCTGCCGCAGGCGGTCGAGCAGCTGGCGGCGGCGCTCGGCGGCGGTCACGAACCGGCCTCCCGGGCCGCCGGATCGGTGATGTCGAGGAACTGGCGGAGAATTGCCGCGGTCAAGCCCCAGATGACGTGCTCGCCGTAACGGTAGAAATCCACCGGGTGAACGCGGCCGCGATGGGTCCAGTCCTCGACATGGTGCACCCCGGAAGTACGGAAGTGGTCGAGGGGGGCCTCAATCAGTTCGGCAATTTCACGATCGGCGACCTGGTAGGAAAAGGGAGATGGGATGGTGCCGACATATGGCACCACGTGGTAGCCGTGTATCGACCAGAAGTCATCGAGGCGGCCGTGGAGTACGATGCGCGTCGCGGGCACGCCGATCTCCTCCTCGGTCTCGCGCAGGGCGGTTGCCGCCAGGTCGGCAT
>JBFYXI010000184.1:0-8903 GCA_041310635.1 Desulfuromonadaceae bacterium
CACAATCCGCGGTCGCCGCCAGCGGCGGGCCGAAACGGACTTCCCTGAGACCGAAGTCCAGGGCCACCGGCACGATCAGGGCGCCGGTTGGCCGGGCGATGCCATGAAAACCGCTCTTCCAGCGCTCGACCCGACGGCGGGTTTCTGCCGGTGCCAGCGCGAGCAGGAAGCGTTCCCGGTCGTTCAGGCGTCTGACCAGCCCTTCGAGCAAACCCTGCGGCGCAGCGCGCTTCACCGGGATGCCCCCCAGCCAGCGCAGCAGCGGAGCCCACGGGCCGAGGAACAAGGTGTGCTTGCCGAGCCAGCAGACATCCAGCCCGAGCGCCAGTTGCACGCTGATGGCGACAAAGAAATCCCAGTTTGACGTATGCGGAGCGACGATGATGACCAGGCGCGGCAGGTCGGGCAAGCTACCGCTAAGCCGCCAGCCGAGCAGCGCGAGCAACCTCTGTCCCAGCGCCCGACTGAATGGATTGCCGCGCCGCGGCAGGTTGACCGTCTGCAAAGGCAGCATCATGGCAGGGGATCATAGCACGCTTCACGCCCATGCAAAAGGCCGGTGACCGCAAGTAGTCACCGGCCGGCACCCCGGGGAGGGGCCAGTCAGGCCGCCTCGGGAAAATCGGCGAACCGCTCCTGGATCTCCCGGACTTCACTCTCGCGGCTGAGCAAGGCCATGACGCAGTCGGGGTCGAGCTTGTTGATTGCCAGCAGGTTGAGCATGGCAAAGGCGTGCGCGTTGTGCCACGGCTCCTTGTAGGGACGCGCCGTCGTCAAGGCGTCGAAGACATCGCTGACCGCAACGATACGGGCTTCCAGGGGGATTTCCGCGCCGCGCAAGCCGTGTGGGTAACCGCCACCATCAAGGGTTTCGTGATGGAATTCGACCAACTGGCGCAGAATCCCGACATAGGGGATCCCTTCCAGGGCAAAATTGGCAACCAGCGCATCGATGATCTGCCGGCCAATGACCGGGTGGGTATCCATGACGGCACGTTCCTCGGCTTCAAGCCGCGCCGGCTTGAGCAAGATCCGGTCGGGAATGCCGATCTTGCCGACATCGTGCAGCGGGGAGAAGTTAAACAGCTGCTCGATCTGCTCGTCGTCGAAGGAACACTTGTCGAGTGCGACCAGTTCCCGGGCAATCAACCGCGAATAGCGGGCCATCCGCTCCAGGTGGTTGCCAGTCTCCGGGTCACGCAGATGGACCATACCGACTGCCGTGCGCAGGGCGGCGCTGAGAGAGTGCAGGGCCGCCAGTTCGTTGCAGACCAGCTGAGCGGCCAGATGGGTGAACACCTCCACCTGCTCGAGCACCGCGCTGCGGAAGTACCCCTTGTGCATCGAGTTGCAGAAGACGAACCCGACCAGCAAGGTATGGTCGAGGATCGGCAGCGTATAGCTGGATGCATAGCCGTGGCCGAGGATGCGGCGGGTGTGCTCGCCATGGCTCGCGGCAAAGATACCAAGATCGTTGACAATACGGGGTTGCCGGTGGGTCGCCGTGGCCATCAGCGACGAAGTCTGGTCGAAGGCCACCTCGTAGTTGCGCAAGGGACTCTCCTCCGCAGGGCTGGCCGCGAAGGTTTTCAGCAGCCCGCTCTGCGCATCGTGCAAGGCAACCGCCATGCGGTCGATGCCGGGGCAGCGTCGCCGCAACTCGCCATGCACAATGGCCAGCCGCTCGCGGAAGGTCGCGGCCTTGGCCAGCCCCGACAACGGATCATCGTGAACAAACAGATCGTTCATGAGCCACCCTCCCGCAGATGAATGTTCTTTCATCTGATTACAGCATAACGGCAGTTGGCAAAGATGCAAGCGCATGAACCAACCCCGTCGCACCGGCGGAGGTCGTCACGCGCAGCGTAGGAAAGCGGTGACTAGAGGATCGCGAGGGCCTGGTCCGAATAGGTGATGTGCTTGGGGCCGTCGGCGGCCAGTCGGAAGGTGTTTTCGATGCCGACGGCTCCCAGGCCGGCGAACACGGCCTTCGGCTCGAAGGCAAAGGTCATGTTCTCCTTGAGCAGGTAGTCACCGAAGCCGCGGGCGATAAACGGGTATTCGTCGATTTCGACACCGATGCCGTGGCCGATGAAAGAGACCTGAGCACCCTTGTTCCCCATGAAGTAATCGGCATAGCCGAGCTCGACGGCCAGTCGAAGACAATCGTCGTAAACCGCACCCCAGGCCACGCCGGGACGGGCGATCTCGAGGAGGCGATTCTGGATGCGCACCATGTCGTCGTAGGCCTGGCGCAACTGGTCGGGCAAACCCCCGATGCAGAAGATCCGGGTCTGATCGACCAGGTAGCCATCGAAAGCGCCGGCAAAGTCGATGCAGATCGGCTCGAAGGGCTTGATTGTCTTGTAGCTGGCTCCCTGGCCGACCGAAGGGTTGACGCCTAAGCCGCCGAGCGGCGCATCGAGATACGCCGGTGCGGCACTATCGGCACCGGAGAAGATGTGGCCGTAGAACAGCTCGGAGTTGAAGCCGCGCATGCGCGAGATCCCCTGGTGCCCTTCCCTGCGCGCGGTATACTCCAGTTCGGCCGCCAGTTCCAGGTCGGTCATCCCGGCGCGGATCACCTCCCGCGCGCGCTGGCAGACCTTTTCCACCTGCAGGGCGGCATCTTTCATGATGCCGATCTCGTACTCCGACTTGATCGCCCGCACCATGCGGATCTGATGGGTGGCCCCGACCATCTCGCAGGCCGGGAACACTTTGGCGAAGCGCTGAAAAGTCTCCACCGGCACCACGTCGAGTTCCATGCCGGCACGACCCGGCAGGGGCAGACCGTGATCGGCAAGCAGGCCAGGGAGATCCTTGGGACTTTTCAGCGGCACCACCTGCTTCAACCCCGATTCCATGCGCGCGCGCCCGTGATCCTTGCGCACCAGGTAAAGCGGCTCGCCCGCGGCGGGGATATAGAGCACCCCCTGTTGGATCGATCCGGCGAAATAGAAAAGATCGGCGTTCTGCAGGACCAGCACCGCGTCGAGGTTGGCGGCCGCCATTTCGGTTTGCAGTCTGCTGATCCGGTCGTACAGTTCGGTCGCGGGGGTGATGCGCATCGGCATGCTCCTGGCTGAAATGGGTAACAATCTGTTATCAATAAGTTTTTTGATAGCACACGGAGCCGGACGAGTCAATTGCGCGCGGCCCGTGGCGAACTTGTGGGCAACCTGAGCGGTCGTGATTTTTTTCTGGGCAAAATGCCACCAACCCCGTTGCCACGCGGATTCGGACCGTCCATCGGCACCCCTTCCACAAGGCTGTCCACAGCAGGCTGTGGATGAGCACCCGGCCTGCCGGTCAGGGTGGTTGCCGCACGCGCTGTGCCAGTTAAAAAACAAGGGGCGCCCTGGCGGGCACCCCTTGTCTGGTTACGACCGGTGACGATCGGTCAGGAGAGCTGGCGGCCGCCTTCGGCAGCCCACTTCTCCAGCATCGCGGTAGTGACGGACTTGGGACGCTCGATGGCGTAGCCGAGGCCGCGGTCCCAGGTGATGTTGGCCATGCAGCCGAGAGCGCGGCCGACGCCGAACAGGACGGTGTAGAAGTCCCATTCCTTGAGCCCGTAGTACCACTGGATGACGCCGGACTGGGCATCGACGTTCGGCCAGGGGTTCTTGGTCTTGCCATGCTCGGTCAGAACGCCCGGAGCAACTTCGAAGATCATCGAAACAACTTTAAACAGCGGGTCATCCCTGAGACCGGGGGTATTTTGGCAGAATTCACGCTGCGACATGTAACGCGGATCGGTCTTGCGCAGCACGGCGTGGCCGTAGCCGGGGATGACCTGGCCGGCATTGAGGGTATCCCAGAGCGCCGCTTTGATGAGTTCCGGGGTCGGCTCCACATCCTTGCAGTACTTCTCCTGGAATTTCATGGTCCAGTCGAGCACTTCCTGGTTGGCCAGGCCGTGCAGCGGGCCGGCCAGGCCGTTGAGGCCGGCCGAGTAGGCATAGTACGGGTCGGACAGGGCCGAGTGCACCAGGTGGGTGGTGTGGGCCGAGACGTTGCCGGACTCGTGGTCAGAGTGCAGGATGAAGTACATGCGGGCCACATCCTCGTACTCTTTGCACTGGCCGATCATGCGGGCGAAGTTGGCGCCGCAGTCGGCGGTCGGATCGATCGGGAGTTGCTTGTCGCCCCTGAACTTCAGATTGTAGATGAAGGCGGCGATGATCGGGATGCGGGCAACGATGTCGCTGGCATCTTCGTAAACATATTCCCAGGCGGTCATCTTGTTGAACTTGCCGGAATTGTAGAAGCCGGCAAACTTGGAGTCCACCTGCAGCGTCAGCAGGGCGACGGAAAGCATGACCATCGGATGGCTGTTGCGCGGCAGGGCGCGAAGAGCCGCAAACACGTACTCGGGCACAACCTGGCGGACTTTCCACTCCTTGAGGACTTCGTCCAACTGGGCCTGGGTCGGGACGTCTCCGGTGAGCAGGAAGTACCAGAACGACTCGACCGTCGGGTAGGCAGAACCCGGGGCCTTGGGCAGTGCGGCAAAGGTTTCGGGGATGTTCTTGCCGCGGAAGCGGATCCCTTCCTGGGGATCAAGGTAGGAAATGTCGGTCACCAGGCTGCGGATGTCACGGGCACCACCGATGCACTGATCGATGTTGACCTGGTCGATGATGACCTTGCCGAATTCCTTGACGAGACGGGTGGTGCGGGGACGGTGTTCCTCGATCTTCTGCTTCAGGGTGTCCTTCAGTGCCATTTGCTCTCTCCTTTACTGGAATGAAATGAACGGCGGGTCACCCGACCCACCTGGCGAAGCTGCCCAGACTGCAGGAACAGCTATCTCGTGACACCACGTGCAAGCCGCTGGGCGCACACACCTAACGGCGTTGTAGAAGACCGGTGTTACCGCAGGGAAACGGTCCGGAGTGGAACCGTGCGTCCGGACCAGCCGCGACAGGCCCGCCAACCGGTCGATTTTCCCAAATCATGTTTTAACAGCCTCTAACGTATCTGTCAAGTTGAAATCGGTATACAGTATACAGAGTTCAGCTCCCACAACCCGGCAGGGCGGGGTCCTGCCGGTGCGGTACGACAGTGGAGCGCCGATGCGGATCGTGGCCCGCGAATTCCTGGGATGTCCCAGCTTTGCAATGCCCCCGTTACCGGTGCAAAATGCCTGTTGCCGTGTTCGTCGGGGCATGCTAGGATGATTAAAAATTAAGCAATAGACACGTCATTCTCATGAAAATTGGCCCCCTGCAGCTGACCAACCCGGTCATTCTCGCCCCGATGGCCGGGATTACCGATCTCCCCTACCGCCTGATCATGAAACGGTTCGGCGCGGCCCTGGTCTTCACCGAAATGGTGAGCGCCACCGGCCTGTGCTACGGCGGGGGCGGCAGTCGCGAACTGCTGCGCAGCGACCCGGCGGAGCACCCCCTGGGGGTGCAACTGTTCGGCGACGATCCGCACCGCCTGGCCGAGGCGGTACGGCGCATCGAGGGGCAGGCCGACCTGATCGATCTGAACTGCGGCTGCCCGGTGCGCAAGGTGGTGGGTGGTGGCGCCGGCAGCGCCCTGCTGCGCGACCCGCTGCTGGTGGCACGCATCGTTGCGGCGATGCGCCGGGCCACCGCCCGCCCCCTGACCATCAAGCTGCGTTCTGGATGGGACGGGCAGAGCCGCAACTTTCTCGAGGTGGCGCGCCTGGCGGTCGAGGAGGGGGCGGATGCCGTGACCCTGCATCCGCGTACCCGGACGCAGATGTTCGGCGGACAGGCCGACTGGAGCGAACTGGCAGAACTCAAGGCAGCGCTGCACGTGCCGGTCATCGCCAGCGGCGACCTGTTCAGCGCCGACGCTGCTCTCGAGGTCCTCGCCCGGTCCGGCTGCGACGCCGTGATGGTGGCTCGCGGCGGTTATGGCAACCCCTGGCTGGTGCGACAGATCCTCGACCGCCTGCAAGGCTTGCCGGAGCGGCAACCGGCCGCCGGGGAGCGCCTGGCAATGGCCCGCGAGCACCTGCAACTGTTTGTCGCCACTTACGGTCCGGCCCGGACCGTGGCGCACATGCGTAAACATCTCGGCTGGTACGTGCACGGCATCGGGCATGCCGCCAGCTTCCGCCAGCAACTCAACCAGACCCGCACGGTCGAGGCACTGTTCGACCTGTTGAGCAGCTTCGAGGACGCCGCGGCATGAAACCCACCGATCTATCCGTTGCGGCGAACGATCCGACGCTGACCGCCCTGGTCCTCGACAACATCGACCGGGCAGTCATCGCCATCGCCAGGAACGGCCGGGTGACGCTGTTCAACCCGGCGGCCGAGGACTACTTCGGCCGGGCGGCCCGTCACGTGCTGCAGCGCCATTACCAGGAGCTGTTCGCCGGACAGGAGCCACTGCTCTACTTGGTGCGCACCGCCCTGCAGGACGGGCGCTCAATCACCGACGACGAGAGCGTCTGGCTGCCGCGGCAAAACGCCGCGCCGCTGCCGGTGAGCGTCTACGCGACACCGATCTTCACCCGGCGAGGCGACCAGGACGGGGCGGTCCTGATTTTCCGCGACTTGTCGCGCGTACGCGAACTCGAGGAGACCCTGCGGCGCGCCGACCGGCTGGCAATGCTCGCCACCCTGGCCGCCGGCCTGGCTCATGAGATCAAAAATCCCCTCGGCGGCATCAGGGGGGCGGCACAACTGCTGGCGCAGGAGCTCCGCAAAGACAGCCTGCTCCAGGAATATACCGAGGTGATGATCAAGGAGACCGAGCGCATCAACGGCATCATCGAGGAACTGCTGGACCTGGGCAAACCCCGGCCGACGGTCATGGGCGCAGTCAATCTTGCCAGGATTCTCGGTGACATCGTGCTCTTGCAGCAAGAGGCGGCGCGCGGCCACAACATTGAGTTCCAGCTGCATCTCGATCCGAGCATCCCGCCGCTGCAAGGCGACGAACAACTGCTGACCCGGCTTTTCCTGAACCTGATCAAGAACGCCCGCGAGGCGATCGCCCGCGATGGCAAGGTGGAAATCGAAACCAAGATTTCCGCCGACTATCATCTGTCCACGCCGGGCAACCGGCCGTCCCCTCTGGTGGTTGTGCGCATCCGCGACAACGGCTGCGGCATCGCCGCGGCAGAGCTCGAACGGATCTTCACTCCCTACTACACGACCAAACCGAAGGGGACCGGGCTGGGGTTGGCGATCTGCCAGAAGATCGCCGAAGACCACCGCGGCTTCCTGAAAATCACCAGCGTTCCCGGCGAGGGGACGGAAATGACGGTTTCGCTGCCGCTGCGGTGAACCGCGACAAGCAGGAGCAAGGAGAGGAACAAGGTTCAAGGTTAAGCCTTTCCCCTTGTTCCTTGTCCCTTGGTCCTTGAACCTCACGATGAAAAGGATTGCATTATGGCTATCAAGCGCATTCTGGTCGCCGATGACGAGGAAAGCATCCGCTGGGTGCTGTCCAAGGCCCTCAGCAAGCAGGGCTACCAGGTCGACCTGGCGAACAACGGCCAGCAGGCCCTGGAGATGGTCCGCCAGAAACGCTACGACCTGGCGGTTTTCGACATCAAGATGCCGGGGGTGAACGGTCTCGATCTGCTGAGCCGTGTCCAGGAGGAGTGCCCGGCCATGCTGGTGGTGATCATGACCGCCGAATCGTCGATGAAAAACGCGGTCGAAGCCATGAAGCGCGGCGCCTACGATTACATCACCAAACCCTTCGACCTCGACACCCTTGACGCCATCATCCTCAAAGCCCATAAGGCGGCGGACGTCAACGAGGAGGTCGCGCGGCTCAAAGACGAGCTCAAGGAGCACTATCAGCTCGATCGGGCGATCATCGGTCAGAGCGCGCCGATGCAGGCGCTCTACAAGGTGCTCGGCAAGATCGCGCCGACCGATGTGACGGTGCTGATCACCGGCGAAAGCGGCACCGGCAAGGAACTGGTGGCCCGCGCCATCCATTTCAACAGCCCGCGCCTGGGACGGCCCTTTGTCGCCCTGAACTGTGCGGCTATCCCCCGTGAGTTGCTTGAGAGCGAACTGTTCGGCCACGAGAAGGGCGCGTTCACCGGCGCCATCGAACGCAAGACCGGCAAATTCGAACAGGCCAACGGCGGCACCCTGTTCCTCGATGAGATCGGCGACATGCCGCTGGAACTGCAGGCCAAGCTCCTGCGGGTGCTGCAGGAACGGGAGATCACCCGCACTGGCGGCACCGCGACCATCCGCGTCGACGTGCGCATTGTCGCCGCGACCAACCAGAATTTGAAGCAGAAGGTCCAGGAACGGATCTTCCGCGAGGACCTGTTTTATCGCCTCAATGTGGTACCCCTCGAACTGCCTCCGCTGCGCCAGCGGCGCGAGGATATCCCGCCGCTGATCGACTACTTCCTCAACCGGGTTCGCGAAGAGTACCAGACCAATGCCTGCGGCGTCACCCCGCAGGCCCTGGAACTCCTCAAGGGCTACTCCTGGCCGGGCAACGTCCGGGAACTGGAGCATGCCCTGCAGCGGGCCGCACTGCTGTCGCCGGACGCACTGCTCGGCCCGGCCGATTTTCCGGAACTGCTCGGGGACGCTGGCGCGGAGGGCAATGGTTCATCGCTGGAAGGGTTGATTGCCGCCAAGCTGCAGAGCTCGCTGATGCAGATCGACCTCCAGGAAATGGACCATCTCTACGACATGGTCCTGCACCAGATGGAGCGGCCGCTGATCAACATCGTCCTCGACAAGACCCGCGGCAACCAGGTGCGCGCCGCCGAGGTGCTCGGCATCAACCGCAACACCCTGCGCAAGAAGATCCAGTTGTTGGGCATCAACGCCCGGCGCAACTGACTATCCACCTGACCTGGGCTGAAAACACGACGACCCCGGCTGGCAGCCGGGGTCGTCGTGTTCAATGTCGCTGCGTTAGGTCCA
>JBFYXI010000213.1:0-9485 GCA_041310635.1 Desulfuromonadaceae bacterium
TTGGCAGGATAGGCCATGGTCGGTTCGCCGCTGACCGCATCGCAATAGCGCAGCGCCGCCAGGTGGCGTGCTTCGATGGCGGACAGCACTTCCGCAGAAGCCGGCACGAACTTCCCCTCGCCGTGACGGACCGGCAGGTAGAGACGCTCAAAACCCCTGGTGAAGACACATGGCGATGCCGGGTCGACAGTGAGTTCGCACCAGCGATCCTCGAAGCGGCCGCCGTCGTTGAGGGTCAGGGTGGCGCTCTGCGTCCGGTAGTCGCCGTCCAGCCCCGGCAGCAGACCCATCTTGGCCATCAACTGGAAGCCGTTGCAGACCCCCATGACCAGCTTGCCGGCGGCAATGAACCGCTGCAACTGGTCGGCCAGCGTCAGGTCGCTGCCGGCCACGCGGGCATGCTGCAGGCGGTTGGCGCCGGCCTTGGCGCTGCCCAGGTCGTCGCCATCGAGGAACCCGCCGGCCAGGTTGAGAAAGTGGTAATCGTCGAGCCGGCGGCGGCCGGCCAGCAGTTCGGCAATGTGGATGATGTCGCACACGGCGCCGGCCTGACGGCAGGCGTCGGCGACTTCACGTTCGCAATTGGTGCCGTTGCCGGCAATGACCAGAGCGCGCACGCCTTTCATATTACATCTCCCGCAGCGGGCTCTGCCACGCTTCCTTGAGGTCGGCCGCCGAACTGCGCACCAGGATCTCCCCATTCAACCCGGTGATGCGCAACTCCTGGTCAGCCGTCACGGTGCCGATGCAGGCCCACGCCTGGCCGGCAAACAGCTTCTCGAAACGCACCCGGTGGGCGGGGCGTACGGTCACCAGCAGACGGCTGGCCGATTCGCTGAACAGCACGGCGTCCTCGCGCGGCAGCCCGTCCACCGGCACGGCCCGCAGGTCGACGTGCAGGCCGAAGCCTCCGGCGAAGGCAGTCTCCGCCAGCGCCACGGCCAGCCCGCCGTCGGAAAGGTCGTGACAGGAGGCGAGCAGCCCCTCGCGCTGCGCGGCGTTGACCGCGCGGTAGCGTGCAAAAGCCGCCGCCGCATCGACCTTCGGCACGTTGCGCCCGGTCACGTGATGCATGGCGTAATATTCCGAGCCGCCAAGCTCGTTGCGCGTCGTGCCAAGCAGGTAGACCAGGTCATCGGCCTGCTTGGCGTCCATGGTCACGGCGCGGCGCACATCATTGATCTTGCCGATGACTGAAAAAAGCAGGGTGGGCGGGATGGAGATTTTGGTGTCGCCGATCTGGTAGTCGTTCTTCATCGAGTCCTTGCCTGAGATCAGCGGCACACCGAAGGCCAGGCAGTAATCGTAGAGAGCCTGGTTGGAGCGCACCAGCTGGGCCGCCTTGTACTCGCCATCCGGGGTCTTGTCGCTTTTGACCGGGTCGCACCAGCAGAAGTTGTCGAGGCCGGCGACATGACCGAGGTCTCCGCCGGCTGCCACGTAGTTGCGCAGCGCCTCGTCGATGGCGTTGGCCGTCATGTGGTAGGTGTCGAGATCGGAATAGCGAGGACAGAGGCCATGCGCCACCACCACCCCGGCAAAGGAGTCCGGGAGCGGCTTGACCACAGCGGCATCGGAAGGGCCGTCGTTGGCCACGCCGGTCAGCGGTTTGACCACGGTGCCGGCCTGGACCTCGTGGTCGTAGCGGCGCACCACGCTCTCTTTGGAACAGATATTGAGCCGTCCCAGCAAATGGCGCAGCGTCGCCTCCATATCCAGGGGCTGCGGGAAATCCGGTTCGGTGAGCGCCGGCGGCGTCCAGCGGGCCGGGATCCGGAGCTGCGGCACGCCGTCATGCAGAAAAGCCATCGGCAGCCAGGTCACGGTCTGCCCCTGGTAGAGACAGTGATAGTAACCGGAATCGGTGAAATGGCCGAGATCGGTGGCCTCGACATCCATCTCTCTGGCCAGACTCAGGAAGGCCTCGAGATTCCCCGGTGGCACCGCTACGGTCATTCGCTCCTGGGCCTCGGAGATGAGGATCTCCCAGGGCTGCAGACCGGGATACTTGAGCGGCGCCCGGTCGAGGTGCATCTCGAAGCCGCCGGTATCCTGTGCCATCTCGCCGACCGAGGAGGAGAGCCCTCCGGCGCCGTTGTCAGTGATCGAGCTGTACAGGCCGCGGTCCCGGGCGTTGATCAGGAAGTCGAACATGCGCTTCTGGGTGATCGGGTCGCCGATCTGCACGGCGGTGACCGGCGATCCCTCGTGCAGTTCCTCGGAGGAGAAGGTCGCTCCGTGGATGCCATCCTTGCCGATACGGCCGCCGACCATGACGATGCGGTCACCGATATTGGCCTGTTTGTCGTGGCCGGGTTTGCCATTGACCAGCATCGGCATGATGGCCCCGGTGCCGCAGTAGACCAGCGGCTTGCCGGCGAAGCGCTCATCGAAGACAATGGAGCCGTTGACCGTAGGGATGCCGCTCTTGTTGCCGCCATGTTCGACTCCTTCGACCACCCCCTCGAAGATCCGTCGCGGGTGGAGCAGGCGCGGCGGCAGGGGCTTGTCGTAGAAAGGCGAGGCGAAGCAGAACACGTCGGTGTTGAAGAGCAGGCGTGCCCCCTGCCCGGTACCGAAGGCATCGCGGTTGACCCCGACAATGCCGGTGAGTGCCCCGCCGTAAGGGTCGAGAGCTGACGGCGAGTTGTGGGTCTCCACCTTGAAGACCAGGCTCCAGTCGTCGGTGAAGCGAATCACCCCGGCGTTGTCCTTGAAGACCGACAGGCAGATGTCCTGCTCGCCGGCGCGCTCTCGCAGTTCGCGGGTGACACGGACGATGAAGCTCTTGAACAGCGAATTGATCTCCTTACGTTCGCCGGTCTCGGTGTCCTCGTAGTCGATGCGGGCAGCGAAGATCTTGTGCTTGCAGTGCTCGCTCCAGGTCTGGGCCAGGGCCTCCAGCTCGCAGTCGGTCAGCCTGGTGCCCAGCCCGACGGCGCGGCGCGCGGCCTGCACCTCCGGTTCGGCGGCATGGGCCTGGATGGTCTTCATCTCTTCGAGCGTCAGAGCCAGCATCCCGGCCTTGCTGATATTCATCAATTCGGCATCGGCAACCTCGAGATCGATCTCCTGCACGGCGATGCGATGGGCACCGACAGCGACCTTCGGCACCAGGGCCGGCAGGCCCCGGACCGGATCGAAAGCCGCGGCCGGCACGATAGTCCAGCGCTGGATCAGCCCATTGGCCAGAAATCCGGCGGTGATCCGTTCAGCCGCCGCAATATCGACGAGACCCTTGAGCAGGTATTGCACCGAAGTGTAGACCGCCTCGCCCTCGGCGAACTGCCGGCCGGTCAGATACTGGATCGCTTCCTTCGCCGTGCGGCCGACATTGTCAGTGACGCCCGGGCGATAGCCGACCTCGATAAGGATATCGAAATCGCGGGCCAGCGGCCGGTTGACCACCACCTCCTGGATCACCGGGTCACAGAACGGCCCGTGGGCGGCGGACTGGATTTCTGCTTCCGTAAGTTGCGCGTCGACCGTATAGACATCGATGGTGCGCACGCTTTTCAGAGTAATTCCCAGATGCTCGCGGATCTCGCGGCAGACCCGTTCACCCCGGGCGTCTCGCACCCCGTCCTTCAATCCCGCCAGTATTCGCCAAACCATGTGACAGTCCTTAAAAAACGTGAGGGGTGAGGCGTTGGGAGTGAGGCGAAACATCCAAGGAGTTTTTTACTCCTCACGAAGTCAACCCGAACACCCGCCGAAAGATCGTGTCGACATGCTTGAGGTGATAGTTCAGGTCGAAGGATTCGCGAACCTTCGCTTCTCCCAGCGCCCCGACCACCTCGGCGTCGGCGAGCAGTTCCTGCTGGAAATCCTTCCCCTCCTCCCAGACCATCATGGCGTTGCGCTGCACCAATCGATAGGCGTCTTCGCGCGACACACCGGCCTGGGTCAAATCGAGGAGAATCTTCTGGGAAAAGATCAACCCCTTCATCTGGTCGAGATTTCTCTGCATGTTTTCCGGGTAGACCACCAGGTTCCTGATCAGGCCGTTCAGGCGCCGCAGCGAGAAGTCGAGGGCGACCGTGGCGTCCGGACCGATGTAGCGCTCCACCGAAGAGTGCGAGATGTCTCGCTCGTGCCAGAGCGCCACGTTCTCCAGCGCCGGGATGCACAGGGAGCGGATGTAGCGGGCCTGGCCGGTCAGATTCTCGGAGAGGATCGGGTTGCGCTTGTGCGGCATCGCCGAAGAACCCTTCTGCCCTTTGCTGAAGAATTCCTCGGCCTCCAGCACTTCTGTGCGCTGCAGATGACGGATCTCCACGGCGATGCGCTCCATCGACGAGGCAATCACCGCCAGGGTGCAGAAATATTCGGCGTGGCGATCGCGGGGGATCACCTGGGTGGAAACCGGTTCGGGCTTGAGCCCCATTCGCGAGCAAACGTACTCCTCGACAAAGGGATCGATATTGGCGAAGGTGCCGACCGCCCCGGAGATAGCGCCGGTGGCGATGCCGTCACGGGCGGTGCGCAGACGCACGCGGTTGCGATCCATCTCGGCATACCAGGTCGCCAGTTTGAGCCCGAAGGTGACCGGCTCGGCATGGATGCCGTGAGAGCGGCCGATGCAGACGGTATCCTTGTGCTCGAAAGCCCGCCCCTTGATTGACCCGAGCACCAGGTCGAGATCTTCCAGCAGCAGATCGGCGGCTTGCACCAACTGCATGGACAGGCAGGTGTCGAGCACGTCCGAAGAGGTCATCCCCTGGTGGATGAAGCGGGCTTCCGGGCCGACGTATTCGGCCACCGAGGTCAGAAAGGCGATGACATCGTGCTTGACTTCGGCTTCGATGGTGTCGATGCGGGCGATATCAAAATTACCTTTTTCGCGGATCACCGCCACCGCGGCTTTGGGGATGACCCCGAGCTCGGCCTGCGCCTCGCAGGCCAGGGTTTCGATCTCCAGCCAGATGCGAAAGCGGTTGTCCGCTTCCCAGATGCGGGCCATTTCTTTGCGGGTATAACGTTCAATCATCAGTTTCAGCTCCTTGCTCGGACATCAGACGGACCAGCTGGTCGGCCGGTCCTGCCGGCCGACCAGCAACAGCGGCTGGCAGCAGGTCTGGCGGCCGAACACCTCGCGGGCCGCCGTTTCAGCCAACTGCGGATGGTTGTTGGTTTCGCTCAGGTGCGCCAGGCAAACCGTTTCCAAACCCGGCCAGCAGAGTGTTTCCAGCAAAACGGCACTGTCACGATTCGACAGGTGGCCGTGAGTGCCCTTGATCCGCTGCTTGAGCGGCCAGGGATACGGTCCGTCGCGCAGCAGTTCTTCGTCATGGTTCGATTCCAGCACCAGGCCGCGACAGCCACGCAATTCTTCGGCCACCAGGCGGGTGGCAATGCCGAGGTCGGTGGCAATGCCCAGCTTGCCGAAGGGGCCGCTGATAGTGAAACCGACGGCGGCGCTGGCGTCATGGGTGACCGGAAAGACGCGCACGCCGAGGTCGCCGATCACCAACTCGTCGCCGCTGTCGAACTCCAGAACCTGCTCCGGTCGTTGCGCGTCGGCCAGAGCCGCCGCCGTCGCGTGATGCAGATGCACCGGCAACCGATAGCGCCGGCTGAGCGCACCAAGACCACGCACATGGTCGACGTGCTCATGGGTAATCAGCACTGCGTCAAGAGTCTCCGCGGCAACTCCTGCCAGATCCAGACGCCGGCACAACTCCCTGGCAGAAAGCCCGGCATCGATCAGCAGCCGGGTCGAGCCGCAGCAGACCAGCAGGGCATTGCCCTTGCTGCCGCTCGCCAGCAGACTGACCGTCATCGTTGACTGCATCCCGACCGGGTCGCCGGATACATAACAAACACCGGGGAGATGAAGCAAGCGGCAAACGGCAGGGTGCGGATCATGGGGAAAATTCCTTGCCGCGGCTGCCGATGGCCGGCAGCAGGATGAAAAAGGTACTGCCCGGATAATGCTCGGGATCGTACCCCGGGCTTTCCGCCCACACGGCCCCACCGTGCATGCCGACAATCCCCCTGACAATGGTCAGGCCGAGTCCGGCGCCGCGGCTTTTGAAGGAGATTTTGCCGCTGGAATGCTCTTTGACGTCGCCAACCTCGTAGAACTTTTCGAAGATTGATTCCTGCTCGTTCAGGGCGATGCCGATCCCGCTGTCGATCACGGTGATTTCCACGTAAGGGAACAAATCCTCTCCCAGCGGACAGACTTCATAGCTCTCGGCAGCCGCAAACTTCTCGGGGAGGCGCGGGCGCATCACCAGACGCGAGCCGATCCGGATCTGCCCGTAATCGGGGGTGAACTTGATGGCGTTGCCGAGCACGTTACCCAGCGCCTGGACGATGCGCTCGCGGTCGCAGCGGGCCTTGGGCAGTTTGTCGGCCAGGTGCAGATGCAGTCGCTGGTGGCGGTTGTGGAGAGCCTCCTGGGCCTGCGCTACCGCACTTTGCACCAGGTCGTTGACGCTCACCTCCTGACTCATCAACTGCATGGTGCGGTTGTCCAGCATCGATACGTCGACCATGTCGCGCACGATCACCGCCAGCCGCTCACTGGCCTGGCCGATGTGATGGAGCATTTTCTGGGCGCCCGCGTCGAGTTGCGCTCCGATCTCGTGCTGCAGCAGTTCAACATACCCCATAATGATGGTCAACGGGGTTTTAAGCTCGTGGGAGGCCAGCCCGAGGAACGAGTTTTTCATCTGGTTGAGACGTTCCAGTTCACGGGCTGCCCTCTCCAGCCGCTGGCGGATCTCCTCCTCTTGGGTGGCGTCACGAATGATGATTTGCACGAAGCGCTTGCCATTCTTGCCAACGATGGCCGCCCCGGTGGCCCAGCCGACCAGCAACTTGCGCTCGTGGGGATGGAAAAAACGGATCTCCGTGTCGTTGGCCTGGCCGGGGAGAATCGCCTGGTACCAAGCGTTGATTTCCGGGTTGTTATGGCAGCCGACATCGCGCAAAAAGCTTTTGACCAGCTGCTTTTCGATGCGGTTGCGCGACACGCCGAAAAAACGTTCGGCCGATTTGTTGGCGATCAGCACTCGATCGTCTTCATCGCAGACCAGGATGGCATCGCTGGCATCCTCGAGCAGAGAGCGATACATTTCCTGACTTCGGCCGAGATCCGCGCTCAACAGGGCGAGGCGTTCGTAAGAGTGTTTCAGTTCGAGGTTGGCATTTTCCAGTTCGGCATAGCGATTGCGCAGTTCAATGTCACGCTGCGACAGCGAAGCAGCCATCTCGGTGAGAGCTTCAGCAAGGGTCGCCAGCTCGCGGGTCTTCATGACCGGCTGGCTGACCGCGAAATCGCCGGCCGCGATGGAGGTGGCGGTCTCGCACATGCGGCGGAGCGGTTTGACCAGATAGTGACGGATAAAGACGACCAGCAACAGAAACAGGGCTGCCGAGGCTCCGCCGAGTACGGTCAGCGACCAGTACAGGTGGCCTTCGGTCAGTGACCGGATGGTCTTCTCCTGGAAGCCGATCCTGATCCGGCCGGCCAGCTGACCGTTGAAATCGTAGAGGGGGAGCGAGAGATCGTAGATTCGACCGAGCTCCGGCGCATTGAGAATCGAGATGTCATCGCCCAGCCGACCGACATGCTTGGTCTGCTGCGGCTCGAATTGCAGCGTGGTGCTGCGGTGCAGGACCAGGCCAGGGGCGTCCTCGATCAGGCAGTAGGAGATCTCCGGGTCGTTGAGGGGGATCTCCTGGCAGCGCTTGTCCAGACCACTGATCTCGGCCAGCGGGATGCCGAGGCCGAGCACCGCTTCGATCTGGGTCTTGAACGCTACGGCCAGGGTGTTGCAACGGCGCAGAATGCCTTCCCGGTAATGGCGGCGGAAGCTTTCAACACTGAACCCGGTATTGATGGTAACGGTAAGGACCAGTACGAGAAGACTGAAGAGCAGGAGGCGCTGTTCGAGAGTTCCTTTCATGGTCGAAAACGCGGCCTCCGGGGCGATCGTAAGCGTTAGTGCCGGCAGAGACTGGCCCATGCCGTTAAACATTTTTTTTTATCACAGTCGGCACCAAAGGGCAATCGCCATTGGTTAGCCGTGTTAACCCGTGTTCGCCGCAAGCGGCCAGCAAGGGTTGACCGCTGTTTGCTGTTCAGCTATATTTTGGGCGCCGCAACGCCTCTGCCTGCCGCAGCGCCGTACAGACAGTTTCGTTTGGTCAGGCACATCACAACTCTCCATGGAGGAAGACCAGCATGGCTGTCAAAGTTGCCATCAACGGCTTCGGCCGCATCGGCCGCAACGTGTTCCGGGCTGCTCAGGGTGTGAAAGGCTTCGACATCGTCGCCATCAACGACCTGACCGACCCCGCCACCCTCGCCCACCTGCTCAAATACGATTCGGTGCACGGTCAGTTTGCCAGCGAGGTGCGCGCGACCGAAACCGAAATCATCGTCAACGGCAAGGCCGTCAAGGTCTGCAAGGAGCGCGACCCGGCCAACCTCCCCTGGCAGGCCCTCGGCGTCGATGTGGTGATCGAATCGACCGGTCTCTTCACCGACCGGGCCAGCGCCCAGAAGCACATCGATGCCGGCGCCAAGAAGGTCATCATCAGCGCCCCGGCCAAGGGTGAGGATCTGACCGTGGTCATGGGGGTCAACGAGGCCGCCTACCAACCCGCCGCCCATCACGTCATCTCCAACGCGTCGTGCACCACCAATTGTCTCGCTCCGGTGGCCAAGGTGCTGCTCGACCAGTTCGGTATCGTCAAGGGGCTGATGACCACGGTGCATGCCTTCACCAACGACCAGCAGATCCTCGATCTCCCCCACAAGGACCTGCGCCGGGCGCGCGCCGCCAGCCTGTCGATGATCCCGACCACGACCGGCGCCGCCAAGGCCGTATCGCTGGTTTTGCCGCAGCTCAAAGGCAAGCTCGATGGCCTGGCGGTGCGGGTGCCGACCCCCAACGTCTCCCTGGTCGACCTGGTGGTGACTACCGAGAAGGACACCTCGGTGGCCGAGGTCAATGCCGCCTTGAAGGCCGCTGCCGACGGGCCGCTCAAGGGGATTCTCGAATTCTGCGAACTGCCGCTGGTGTCGAAGGACTTCAATGGCAACCCGGCCTCGTCGATCGTCGACGGACTGACCACCACGGTCATCGGCGGCAACATGGTCAAAGTCATGGCCTGGTACGACAACGAGTGGGGATATTCGAACCGGATCGTCGACCTGATCGGCTATCTCATCGTCAAGGGGCTGTAGCATTTCACACAGGCGGTCACGCACAAGGGCAGGCATTGACCTGCCTTTTTGCGTGCCGGGGAAAAGGCTCATGATCAACAAGCTCTCGATCAAAGACATCGATGTGCGTGGCAAGCGGGTGTTCTGCCGGGTCGATTTCAACGTGCCTCTGGATCAGGACGGCAAGATCCTGGACGACAACCGGGTGACTGCGGCCCTCCCCACTCTCCGCCACATCATCAACCAGGGGGGGCGACTGATCCTTGCCTCGCACCTCGGTCGTCCCAAGGACGGCCCCGAC
>JBFYXI010000218.1:0-8650 GCA_041310635.1 Desulfuromonadaceae bacterium
GCCTCGCGGCACGGCTCCGCCGGACCTTTCCCGGCCTCCCGCACGCAGTCGGCGGCCGGCCACACTCTGGCTCACCGCAGAATCTGCCAACCTGCCGATGGTAAGATGAAAAACCTGCTGCTTGCCGATGACCGGCTCGACTTGCTGAACACCCTCGAACCGATCCTCAAACATTGGGGTTACCGGGTCCTGACCGCTAGCGACGCGACCCAGGCACAGGCCTTTCTCGCTTCGAGTTCCCCGGTCATGCTCCTGATCGGCAGCAACCTGCTGGAGAATCCGGCGCTGCTGTTGCCTTCCCCGCCCCTGCCGCTGCTGGCGATCGCTCACCCCCGATCCGGGCGGGCGGAACCTTCCCCGGGTCTGACTCTCACGGTGCCAGTCGACATTTTCGCCCTGTTCAGCTTCATCCAGAGCATGGTGGAGCACCATCCCCGGCGCAATTTGCGGCTGCAGTTGCGGCTGCCGGGAATGTATTGCACCAAGGGGACGGAGTTTGTGCTAGCCGACGTGATGAGCCTGAGCGTAAGCGGGCTGTTTTTCCGCTCGCCCCTGCGCCTCGCCGCCGGCGACCGGGTCACCGCCGTTTTCCCGCTGCTCGGCCACGGCCTGGAAATGGAGCTCGAGGGGACGGTGCTTTACGTTATTGAACCGTCGCCGGCGAATAACTACGCACAGGGATTCGGTATGGGTTTCGACGCACTGAATCAGGAGCAGCGCACTCTGCTCACGCGCTTCATCGAAGAGAAATTCCTCAGCGAGGTCTCCGGCTGCCAGGCCGGGGTCGGCAACTTCTCCTCTTCCCAGCTGCGGCGCTAGCCCCCGCCCTGCAGCAGTTCTTCCAGGAAACTCCGTCCCGCCGGCAATCCCACGCCGAAAAACTCAGCCAAAGTTGCCCCAAGGTCGGCAAAAGTCGTGCGCTCGCCGAGATCCACAGGTGCCGCGAGGCCTGGTCGCCAGGCCAGTAGCGGGACGTATTCGCGAGTATGGTCCGTGCCGGGAGTGAGCGGGTCACACCCATGGTCGGCGGCGATCAGCAGCAGATCGTCGCCGCGGAGCCGTGACTGCAGCTGTGGCAGCCAGGCGTCAAAGGCCTCGAGAGCCCGGCCGAAGCCGACGGCGTCCTGACGGTGGCCGAAAACCATATCGAAATCGATCAGGTTCGCCGCCAGCAACCCCTGGGCGGGCAATTCTTCAAAGGTCTCCAGAATGCGCAGCATCCCCTCGGCATTGTCCCGGGCCGGCACTTGTCGGGCGATGCCGCGGCCACCGAACAGGTCGGCCAGCTTGCCGACCGCCCAGACGGCGATGCCTGCGTCCGTCAACCGGTCAAGCAAGGTCGCCTGTGGCGGCGGCATCGGAAAATCCTTGCGTCCGGGGGTGCGGGGAAAACCCGAGGCGGGATCGCCGGCAAACGGCCGGGCAATGATGCGGCCAATCCGGTAAGCGTCGCCCAGAACCCGGACCTTCCGGCAAAGCTGATAGAGCTGCTCGGGGAGCATGACCGCCTCGTGGGCGGCAATCTGCAATACCGAATCCACGCTGGTGTAAACGATCGGCCGGCCGGTGTACAGGTGTTCGGCGCCGTAAAGGTCAAGGATTGCGGTGCCGCTGGCCGCCACGTTGCCCAGCGGCAGGCAGCCGGCCAGCGTAGCCAGACCTTCGATCAGTTCGGCGGGGAAACCTTGCGGAAAGGTGGCAAACGGCTCGGTCAGAGTGACGCCGGTCATTTCCCAATGGCCGGAAATGCTGTCCTTGCCTGCCGCCCCTTCATGCATGCGGCCATAGCCGCCCCGGGGGGAGGGATGCGGCGGCACGCCGGCAATCCCGGCCAGCTGACCGAGACCAAGCCGCTGCAGGTTGGGCAGCGTCAGACCGCCGCAGGCCACGGCCACGTGCGGCAGAGTGGCGGCATCGGCATCACCATAGGCGGCGGCGTCGGGGAGCGCCCCCAGGCCGACGCCGTCAAGGACGATCCAGACCGCCCTTCCACGCCGGAGGGTCATGATGGCCCGGCAGCCTCGCGCCACTGGCGCATGATCGCCACCCCGGCGCTGGTGCCGATGCGCGTCGCCCCGGCAGCCAGCAGTTCCCGGCAGAAGCACCAGTCGCGTATTCCGCCGGAAGCCTTGACCAGAACTCGGCCGGCGGCAGCCGCCACCAGATTGCGTACATCCGGAAGCGATGCCCCGGCTGCGGCAAACCCGGTGGAGGTCTTGACGAAGGCGGCCCCTCCCGCCACGGCGGCCTCGACCAGTCTGGCCTGGCTGGCGGCATCGAACAGGCAGGTCTCGAGAATCACCTTGACCGGCACGCCTTCGGCAGCCCTGACCACGGCCTGCACATCCTCGGCAACTTCTTGCAGCCGTTCCTCCCGGGCCGCCCCCAGCGGGATGACCATGTCGAGTTCGCCGGCGCCGGCGCGGATGGCGGCCTGGGCCTGAAAGACCTTGACCGCCGTGGTTTCATGCCCGAGGGGGAAGCCGATGACCGTACCGACCACACTTTCCGAACCGTACAGTCGAGCGGCGGCGGCAGCGACGAAGCGCGGGGGGATGCACACCGAGGCGAACCCATACTCCACCGCCTCTTCGCACACGCGGGCAATATCTTTCGCCGTGGTATCGGCCTTCAGCAGGGTATGGTCGATGTAGGGGGCGGGAGAGAACATGGCGGCACCAGAGGTTGGCGGAGGAGCAACAAAGCCCGGGTCATACCGCCCGTCGGCCGAAAAACGAGGCCTACCCTGCGGTCCGGCGCAGAAGGGCGTTTTTCGCCGGTCCTTCAGGAGCGATAGTCAGCGTTGATCCGGACGTACTCGTAAGTCAGGTCGGAGGTGTAGTACCACGCGCTGCCGCTGCCGAGACCAAGGTCGATGGTCACGGTGAATTCGGCCTTCTTGAGCACCACGGTGGCCTTGGCCTCCTGCTCGGCACCGAGGCCGAGTCCGCGCTCGACCATAGGCACCTCATCGAAACAGATGCGCACCCGGTCCGGGTCGAGTCCCGCCCCGGCATAACCGGCAGCTGCGATGATCCTCCCCCAATTGGCATCGGCACCGAAAAAAGCGGTCTTGACCAGCGCCGAGGTGGCGATGCTGCGCGCCACCATCAGGGCGTCCGCCTCGCAGGCGGCCCCTTCGACCTGGATGCGCACCAGCTTGGTGGCCCCCTCGCCGTCGCGCACGATCATCTTCGCCAGTTCCAGCAACACCTCTTCGAGAGCAGTCGCAAAGGCCGTCTGGTCCGGGCTGCCGGCCGCCCGCGGCGCGGCACCGGCAGCGCCGCTGGCCAGCAGCAGCACCGTGTCGTTGGTCGAAGTGTCGCGATCGACGGTAATCCGGTTGAAGGAGCGGTCCACCGCTGTGCGCAGCAGGCTGTCGGCGAGGGCGCCGTCAACCGCGGCATCGGTCATGACGAAGGCCAGCATGGTCGCCATGGCCGGGTGGATCATCCCCGCCCCTTTGGCGAAACCGACGAGCCGGCATTCCCGGCCGTCGATGGTGAGCCGCCGCGCAGCGATCTTCGGGAAGGCATCGGTGGTCATCATCGCCCGAGCCACCGCCTCGGCTCCTTCAGCCGAGCGCTCGGCGGCAAGCAGCGGAAGCTGCTCGACAAAGCGCTCCATCGGCAGAGGCACGCCGATCACGCCGGTGGAGCAGACCGCCACCAATTCCTCGGCGATCCCCAGGCGGGCGGCCGCCATGGCTGCGCAGCGGCGGGCGTCAGCCAGCCCCTGCTCCCCGGTGCAGGCATTGGCGTTGCCGCTGTTGACCAAAATCGCCTGGCACAGTCCGGCACGCAGCCGGTCACGGGTCACCACCACAGGGGCAGCCACCACCCGGTTGGTGGTAAACGTTCCGGCGCACACTGCCGGCCGATCGGCAACAATCATTGCCAGATCGGGCTTTCCCGATTTCTTGATGCCGGCGGCGCGCGCCGCATAACTGAACCCCAGCGGCAGGTCGGCAGGTGTCAAGGTCATGGCTGTGCTCCTCCCTTTGGACCCCGGGCTGGCGACCGGCTTATTGCCCGCAGCATTTCTTGTACTTCTTGCCGCTCCCGCACGGGCAGGGATCGTTTCGGCCGACACTGGCGGCATCGCGCTTGGCCGGTGCCTGGACCGCCGGCGGCGGGCCGGCCGCACGGGTCAGAGCGTTGCGCTCGCGGCGCTGCTCCTCCTCCATCCGCGTCACCTCTTCCTCGCGTGCCAGCTGCACCCGGAACAGCTTGTTGACCACCTCGTGGCGAATCCGCCCCATCATTTCCATGAACAGCCCGTAAGCTTCGCGCTTGTACTCCTCCTTCGGGTTGCGCTGGCCATAGGCGCGCATCCCGATCCCTTCCTTGAGATGGTCGATGGAAAGGAGATGATCCTTCCACTGGTCGTCGATGGTCTGCAGCAGCAGGACCTTCATCAGGTGCTCCATGACCGGTGCGCCGAATTCCGTGGTGCGCGCTTCCAACTGGCGCTGCACCTGGTCGCGCAGCGACTCGCCGAGGGTCTGCTGATTCAGCCCCGGGCTTTCCGGCGCGGGGAGATCGGCGGCGAAGTTGAACTGCCCGCCGAAGTCGATGAACAGCCCTTCCCAGTTCCACTCCGTCGCCGCCGTCTTTTCCGGGCAGAAGGTGGCGACCATGTCCTCCACGGTTTCGTCGAGAATCGCCTCGATGGTGCCACGGATATTGGTGCCGGCCAGCACCTCCTTGCGCTGGGTGTAGATCACCTCGCGCTGCTTGTTCATGACGTCGTCGTAATCGATGAGATGCTTGCGGATCTCGAAATTGTGCGCTTCCACCTTCTTCTGGGCATTCTCGATGGCCTTGGAGATCATGCCGTGCTCGATCGGTTCGCCTTCCGGCATCTTCAGCTTGTCCATGATGAAGGCCACCCGGTCGGAACCGAAGATGCGCAGCAGGTCGTCCTCCAGCGACATGTAGAAGCGGCTCTCGCCGGGATCACCCTGCCGGCCGGAACGGCCGCGCAGCTGGTTGTCGATGCGCCGCGACTCGTGGCGCTCGGTGCCAAGGATATACAGGCCGCCGCTGGCGAGCACCTGCTGCTTTTCCCCTGCACAGATCTCACGGTACTTGGCCAGCGCCTGGGCATAGGCCGCTTCAGGATCCTCGGCCTGGGCCGCCTCGCGCCTGGCGAGCATCTCCGGGTTGCCGCCCAGCACGATGTCGGTGCCGCGGCCGGCCATGTTGGTGGCGATCGTCACCGAACCCTTGCGCCCGGCCTGGGCGACGATCTCGGCCTCGCGGTCGTGCTGCTTGGCATTCAACACGTTGTGCGGCACCCCGCGCTTTTTGAGGAGCTCCGACAACTGCTCCGACTTTTCGATGGAGATGGTGCCGACCAGAACCGGCTGGCCGGTCTCGTAGCGGGCGACCATATCGTCGATGGCCGCCTTGAATTTCTCCTTCTCGGTCTTGTAGATGACATCCGCCTGGTCGCGGCGGATCATTGGCCGGTTGGTCGGCATGACCACCACGTCGAGCTTGTAGATTTCATTGAACTCGGCCGCCTCGGTATCGGCGGTGCCGGTCATCCCGGCCAGCTTGCCGTACATGCGGAAGTAGTTCTGGAAGGTGATGGTGGCCAGCGTCTGGTTCTCGCGCTCGACCTTCAATCCTTCCTTGGCCTCGATCGCCTGGTGCTGACCGTCGCTCCAGCGACGGCCCGGCATCAGCCGGCCGGTGAATTCGTCGACGATGATCACCTCGCCGTCCTTGACCACGTAGTCGACGTCGCGGCGGAACAGCGCATGGGCCTTGAGCGCCTGACTGACGTGGTGGAGCAGCGCTATGTTGCGCGGATCATAGAGGTTGTCGACACGCAACAGCTTCTCGACCTTGGCCACCCCTTCCTCGGTCAGCGTCGCCGCGCGCGACTTTTCATCGATTGTGTAGTCGCCGGTATAGCTGCGCATGGTCCGACCGATGGAGCCACCGTCACGCTCCTCCTTGACCTCGCCCTTCTTGAGCAGCGGGATGATCCGGTCGGCGGCGTAATAGAGCTCGCTGGAGGCACTGCTCGGCCCGGAGATGATCAACGGGGTACGTGCCTCGTCGATCAGGATCGAGTCGACCTCGTCGACGATGGCGTAGTGCAGCGGGCGCTGCACATAATCCTGGAGAGCGAACTTCATGTTGTCGCGCAGGTAATCGAAGCCGAACTCGTTGTTGGTGCCGTAGGTGATGTCGGCACCGTAAGCCGCCTGGCGCTGGGCATCGGTCAGACCATGGACGACGCAGCCTACCGACAGGCCGAGGAACCGGTAAATCTGCCCCATCCATTCCATGTCGCGGCGCGCCAGGTAGTCGTTGACCGTGATGACGTGCACCCCCTTGCCGGCCAGAGCGTTGAGATAGACCGGCAGGGTCGCCACCAGGGTCTTCCCCTCGCCGGTCTTCATCTCGGCGATTTTGCCGTTGTGCAGGACCATGCCGCCGAGCAGCTGCACATCGAAATGGCGCATTCCCAAAGCCCGGCGGCCCGCCTCACGCACCGTGGCGAAGGCCTCGGGAAGAAGTTCGTCGAGGCTGGCGCCACGTTCGAGCCGCTCGCGGAAAGCCAGGGTCCTGGCGGCCAGCGCCGCATCATCGAGGGACTGCATCTGCGCTTCCAGGCTATTGATTTTTTCGACCAGCGGCTGCAGCCGCTTCAGTTCCCGCTCATTCTTGCTGCCGACGAACTTCTTGATGATCGAACCGATCATTTATGGACTCCGTTTTCCGGGTGAGTGTTTCAACTGACAATTTTTGCGCGACGGCGCCGCTACCTGGCCGCCGCAGGACAGGCTTCAGATACGCCTGCCGGAAGCCCTCAAAAGCGAGTTATGTTAGCACACCGTCGAGGGGGCCTCAAGGTCAAAGACCCGCCTTGCCACATCGGGTAGGAGGCGGGATCACTCCCGCCGTCCTCCCACACCACCGCACGTACGGTTCCGAATACGGCGGTTCACGTGGAATGCTGAAAGCGGTGAAACTGTTGCTGTAGCGAGAACAGCCCCAGCTTCGTGAAGTCGGATGTCCCAAAAGCGTCGTGCTTGGCGCACCAACGAAAAAACCCCGGCGGGGCCGGGGTCGAGGTCTGTGGGCGGCAGCCTTCACAGATATTTGTTGGGATTGACCGGCACGCCGTTAAGACGCACCTCGTAATGGACGTGCGGACCGCTGGAGCGCCCGGTATTGCCTGCCCCGGCAATCAGCTCGCCGCGCTTGACGCGCTGGCCGACCTTGACCAGAATCCGCGAATTGTGGGCATAGAGGGTAGAGTAGCCGTAGCCGTGATCGATGGCCACCACTTTGCCGTAGCCCGGCTCGGTGCCGACCTCACGGACGATCCCCGCTGCCGTGGCAACCACCGGGGTCCCGGTGCGTGTGGCGATGTCCATCCCCTCGTGCATGCGCCGCTGGCCGTCGAAGGGATCGCGGCGCACGCCGAAGGTCGAGGTCACCCAGCCCTTGACCGGCCAGCCGGTGGGCCGGGCACCGGACAGGGAGCGCTGGTCGTTGAGGAAACCCTGGAGTTCCTCCTGGCTGACCCGCTGCAGATCGACCTCGCGGTGCAGGTTGTCGATCTGGCGCTGCAGGACGGCCAGGCTGTCAGTCGGTTGGTCGCCGACCGCCGGGCCGCCGACCCCGCCCAGGGGATCCCCCGGCTTGGCCAGCTTGGACATGACCCGCACCTTGGCGTCGTTCTGGGCCATGACTACCACTTCCTTGCGCAGCGTCTCGAACTTGGCGGCCAACTGCCCGATTTCCTGCCGGTGCAGGTGAGCTTCCTCGCGCAACCGCTCGTAGTCGTTGCGGTCGAAGTTGGCACGCAAGGCAAAAATGGTCAGGCCGAACAGCAGCAGCACGCCGCAGGCCGCGGCGCCCGCGGCCCACTTGAGGGCTGTCCGTTTGACAGCGAAGCGACGCACGCGGTGTGAGCCTTCGGGGATGATCAGGACGGTGAAGCGCTTGGGCAAGATGCTTATCCTTTTGGTGGTCTCGGCAGGAGCCGACGGCGCGTTCCGAAACATGGACCCAGCATGCGGGAGTGTAACTATTACCCGAAGCTCTTTGAAAATGTCAACCCGTGAGCATCAAACCAAGGATTCAGACCAAGTCGATGCTCAGGGCAATCTCGTCGCAGTCGGGGAATTTCGCGCACTTCATGCAGTCGCCCCAGATTTTGTGCGGCAACTGCGATTTCTCGATCACCTTGAAGCCGAGCTTCTCGAAAAACACCTGCTTATAGGTGAGGGCAAAGACCTTCTGGATGCCGAGGCGACGGGCTTCGTCCAGACACGCCAGCACCAGCTCGCGGCCGACACCGCGGCCGTTGAAGTCGGAATGGACCGCCAGCGAGCGGAGTTCGGCCAGATCCTCCCAACAGATATTCAGGGCCGCCGTGCCGACGACCTTGCCCTCGGCTTCGTAGACGTAGAAATCACGCAGCGATTCGTACAGCTCGGCCAGCGAGCGCGACAGCAACAGGCCGTCCCGGGCATACCCGAGCAGCAGCCGGTGGATTTCGCGGACATCGGGGATCAGGGCTTTGCGGATCATGGCAATTGCTCCCGGCAGGCCCACCAGCGGCCTTGGCAGTGTGATCGTCACGGCATTACTTATGTTTCCATTATGCCGCAAAAGTCGCG
>JBFYXI010000265.1:0-3936 GCA_041310635.1 Desulfuromonadaceae bacterium
TCCCCCAGCGATCCCACAGGGTGTAGTCGACAACCAGGTTGATGCCGACATCCTTGAAGCCGGAGTCGGCTTCGAAATCGGCAAAGCCGCTGGCGCCGCGATTGCCGCTGTTGACCCCGAAATAGGTGTCCATGTAATCGCCGTCGGCATAGGTGGTGAACACTTTGGGCATAATGAACAGAGTGGGGGCAGCCTTCCAGCGATAGCCGAAGGATACCGTTGCCAGCATGCCATCATGTTCGTCGGTGACGTCGGCGAGCAGTTCCGCCCCGAGCAGCCAGTTGTTGATGCTGAGACTGCCGAAGGCGCCGAGTTCGAATGCGTCGTCGATATCTTCCATCGCATCGACCCGGTCGTTGTCGACGTCATCGCGTCCCTGCCGGTAATTCAGCACCGGCCCGAAGCTGTAAGTCTTGCTCGGAACGATATTGACCTTCAGGTTGGGGCCCAGCAGGGTAAAGGAGCGGCCACTGTCGTAGCGGCCCTTCAGCATCAGCAGCGGGATGCCCTGGGAATCGTCCGATCCTTGGTAGTCCGGGGCGATGCCTGCCCCCAGACCGATGGTATGTTCGGTTGCCAGTGCCGGCGCACCGAACAGGGCCGCAGCCAACAACCCCATACACAACAGTTTCACGGTCTTCATGCATTCCTCCCGCAACGTCAAGATAAATCGCCGGATGGGTAAGAAGCTCTTCAATGAAACATAATACATCATAGCATTGAAATGCCAGATGAAACGTCAACCGGGCGGATGCGGGAGGTCAAAAGCGGTAATCGAGACGGATGGCCAGCTCCCGGCGCACATCCTGGGCAAGGCTCAGGTTCCATCGCCGCGCGGCATCGGCCGCCCCGTAGATGTTGCCGAGATAGAAGGGGAGCCCCACGCCACCGACCAGGGCCGCCACCGGGTAATTCTCATGGTCGATCGCCACCGCCGTGCCGGCAATGAACAGCCCGTTGACCAGGAAGGCCGTCAGTCCGTCGCGATAGCGCCCGGCATAGGCCTGCCCGCTTCCAGGGACCAGCGCCGATAGGGTTCCGGCAACGACGGGTGATTTGCGCGGGCGGCTCGGTACGTCTTCCAGCAGGGGCAGAGCGTCCCTGGCGGCAGCCCCCCGGGGCAGATCGGGGTAATGGTCGGCAAGTCTTTGCAGCGCCCGGCGGCTCCCCTCCCAGTCCTCGCGGTCGATGGCCGCGAGGGACAACCCGGCCAGCGCGTCGGCAGCCTGCGGTGACGCAGGATCGAAGGCAACCACGCGTGCGAAGCTGTCCTGTGCGGCTTGAAAATTCTTCAGCCGGCTGCGACAGACCCCTTCGTAATAGGCGGCGGCGGCGAACTGCCCGGAGGGATAATGCTGCCGGATTTTGCTGAAGACATCGATCGCCTGCGGACATTCGCCGCCATGGTAATAAGCCATGCCGATCTGCAGCTGAACGTAGCCGGCCTGTTCGGTATCGGGGAAGAAGTAGAGGAACTTCCTGTACTCGGTGATGGCCCGGTAGTACTCCCCCTCGGCCATGAACATTTCGGCCAGGCCCAATTGCAGTTCGTCGGTGATCACCAGGGTGCGCGGTTCGCTGCGAGCTGCAGGAACTGCCGTGACCACCAGGAGCATCGCCAGCAGCAGTACTCTGTGCAGACCGGTCGGAATCATCTCTCCCCCGGGGCGACGGCGACCGGATCGACCAGTCGTCCGTCGGGTCGCTGCGGATAGAACTTCGGGTCGGTCAGGTAGCTGCAGCGCATCAGCCGGTCGGCGGTCATCAGCACCCCGAGCCAGGGACCGTGCCGGTGAATCGCCTGATGGCCGAAGGTCGAACAGGTGGGAGCAAACTGGCAGCGGGCGCCGTCGATGGGGGAGATGTAGCCCTGGAAGAAACGGATGGCGTCGAGCAAGGGCTGTGACGTCTGGCGCGCAGCCGCCACGTGCTGTGCGGATTGGGGAGGTGGTATTGCCGGCGGCCCGTTCATGCCGGCAGCGAAAGCCGCGCCGGGCCGACCAAAGATCAGCCCGGCAGAAAGAGCCATCAGCAACAGCGACTTGCCGCGAAGGGACATCGAGTCAGCGACCGTAGGGAAGCAATCCGGATTACTGCCCCTTGAGCAGCTTCGCCTTGGCGTCTTCGTATTCCTTGTCAGAGAGGGCGCCCTTATCGTGGGCTTCCTTCAGCTTGATCAGCTCGTCGCCGAGGGGAGTGGTACTGATCGGCTGTTTCTCGATCACCGTGGTGGTCTCTCCGTTCCCGCCGCAGCAGCATCCCGCCGCGGTCAGCAGTAATGTCAACAGTCCCAGAACCAGCAAACCCTTGAAAGCTTTCATGAAACATTCCTTGTGTAAAATTTCACTTATCTTAGCTTTTTGCGCGACTATCTGCAATCGTGCCTGTGACCCGTGGTTCTACCCGACAGGATCATACCGGCTGAAGATGGCGAAGCCGGCGGCGAAAATGAGGATGGAGAAGACGATCATCGAAAACACCACCGGTGCCAGATTCTCCATGCCCGGCACACCGCGATAGAGTGGCATGGTCGACAGGACGCCGGCGGCGAGGCCGCGGGGGAGGGAGACCATGACCAATTTCTGTTGTCGCGGAGAGAAGTCTCCTCCCCACAGGGACAGGCGCGTCGTGGGGATGCGGACGGCGGCCAGTACCAGGGCCAGTGCCGCGCCGATGATGATCAGCTTGGGCTCGGTCGGGAAAAGCAGCCCGATGAGAAAGAAGAAGAACGATTTGATGAAGAAGGTCAGCTGGGAATGGATCGCCATAGCCGTGTCGTCGTTGCGAAAATCGCTGGCTTCAATTTTTTTGTACAGCCTTGGCAGCAGGTCTGCGGCGTTGCCGACCAGCAGGGCGCAGGCGAGTACGCCAAGCGCCCCGTTGCCCCCCGCCAGGGTCACGGCCCCGTAGATGATCAGGAACCAGGCGATCAGGACCGTGTAGGCATGACCCTTCCCCTTGATGAGCGGCATGAGCGGCAGGTAGATCAGTCCGCCAACCGCGCCGATGGCCAGGCCGAAACCGGCGGCCTGGGCCAGCGCCAGGACCGGATAGGCGGCATTGACCGTGCCCTTGAGGATAATGTCGATCATCACCAGCGTCACCACCACGCAGAGGGCATCGGTCACGCACGATTCGACTTCGAGCAAGCGTGCGACCCGTTCACTGACCTTCCCCCCAGCCATCGTCGGAATGATGACCAGGGCACTGGTGCCGCCGATGATCGCCCCGATCATGATGAAAATTTCGAGGGGGTTGGGCTTGATGATGCCAAGCTTTATCAGTGCGAGAGCAAAGATGCAGGTGGCAAAGACCGAGAGAAGAAATGTGAGCAGGCCAAGGGTCAGGGCCCGAGGGGCGGCGGCGGCGACGTCGGCAATGCGGAACTTGAGGCCGCCGCCGAGGAGGATGACGATCAGGGCAATGGCGCCGAAGAAGGGTAGGGCCGGCGTCAGGGTCTCCGGTTTGACCCATTTGAACACCGGGCCGGCGACAATGCCGGCAACGACCAGCCAGATCATGTCGGGCACGCCGGTACGCGAAAAGATGAATTCACCGAGAGCGCCGAGCAGGAGCAGGGCGGCGAGCATCAGGGCCATCTGGACGACAGGATCCATGACATCCTCACATCAGCTGGGGAAACGTTCCGGCGTATGGGGAACGTTTCCGGGTTCATCTGAAATTCACTTACCCTGTGCTGCTGATATAACCTTGTGCGACGAACTTTGCAATGGGGTCTTTTGCATCGAGGGTCAGGGATGATCAGCAACTGTTCCGGACAGTGCCGTCGCGTCGGCCGGCCTTTCACTGGAACTTTTGTCGACTGATTAACATAACTCCCCGCGTGAGGTTTCCGCGCCAGCAAGGAGTCCTGTCCTCATCACCAAAACGCGGAGACGCCGATGATGAATGAGTCAGAATCGCTGCCGGTATTTT
>JBFYXI010000285.1:0-10934 GCA_041310635.1 Desulfuromonadaceae bacterium
ATGGATAGTAGTGATCCCGTGCGCAGCTACGCCGAGGAAAAGCTGGCGCGGTTGAAGAAGTACATCGACGAGCCGGTCGAGGCCCAGGTAGTGCTCTCGGTCGAAAAGAAGATCCGCCACAAAGCGGAAGTGACCCTGGGGGCCAAGGGGATCACCATCAAGGCGGCGGACCAGACCGAGGACATGTATGCCGCCATCGACGGCGTTCTCGACAAACTGGAGCGTCAGCTCAAGCGCTACAAGGACAAGATCAAGAGACACAAGCCCCTTACCGGCCGGGAGCGCCAGGTCGCCAAGACCGTGTTTGCCGCCCAGAGCATCGACGAAGGGCATGCCGAGCCGACCATCATCAAAACCGACACATTTCACGTCAAACCGATGTCGGTGGAAGAAGCCGTCATGCAGATGGACCTGCTGGAGAAGGATTTCCTGGTTTTCACCGACGCCAACTCCACCGAGATCAACGTGGTCTACCGGCGCAAGGATGGTAATTACGGCTTGATCGTGCCGCAAAGCTGAGGCAAAATGATTTTTTGGCGGCGGCAGGTGTATCCGCCTGCCGCCGCGCTTTTTTTGCACAGCCAATCACGATGAAGCGAGCCGCCAATGTCGGTTAAAATTGCTGAAATGCTGGATCCAGCCGCGATTGTCGCGGAGTTGCGGGGCACCGGCAAGAAGGATGTCCTGGCCGAGTTGACCGAAGCCCTGGTCACCGCCAATCCGGCGCTGAACCGTGAAGAGGTGATCCGGGTGCTGCTGGAAAGAGAGCGCCTGGGGAGTACCGGCATTGGCGACGGGGTGGCCATTCCCCACGGCAAGCTGAAGCATCTCGACCGGCAGTTGATCGCTTTTGGTCTCAGCCGCAAGGGGGTCGAGTTCGATGCCATGGATGGCAAGCCCGCCCGTCTCTTTTTCCTGCTGATCGCCCCCGAAGATGCCGTTGGCGTCCACCTCAAGACGCTGGCGCGGATTTCCAAGCTGCTCAAGGCGCCGCTGGTCCGCGAGCGGTTGCTGTCGGCCCTCGACCGTCAGCAGATCCACGGCATCATCACGGAAGAGGAAGAGAACCTGTAAGGGCATGCTCCGGATCAGCATCACCGAACTGCTGTCGGAAAAAGAAACCGGCCTCGATCTGGAGCTGCTGGCCGGCCAGTCCGGGCTCGACCGCAAGGTGCAGGTGCCCCGCATCCAGAAGCCGGGGCTGGCCCTCGCCGGCTACACCAAAAATCTCCACCCTGACCGCATCCAGGTGCTCGGTTCCACCGAGTTGACCTATCTCGAAGAGATCACCGTCCAGGATTCGCAGCGCGCCCGCCAGAACCTCGAGCAGCTCTGCGCCTTGGAGATCTGCTGCTTCATCATCACCAAGGGGCAGCAGGCGCCCCCGCTTCTGCTCGATGCCGTGGAACGTCACGGTATCCCGCTGCTGCGCAGCCACCACATCAGCTCCACCTTCATCTCCCTGATCACCCAGTATCTCGAGGAGCGGCTGCTGCCGCAGACCACGGTGCACGGCGTGCTGGTCGACGTCCTCGGCGTCGGCGTCCTGCTGGTCGGCAAGAGCGGCATCGGCAAGAGCGAATGCGCCCTCGATCTGGTGCTGCGCGGCCACCGGCTGGTGGCCGACGATGTCGTCAAGGTGCGTTTCAAGTTCCCGGCGGTGCTGTTCGGCGAGGGGAGCGAGCTGCTCCACTACCACATGGAGATCCGCGGCCTGGGAATCATCAATATCAAGCACCTGTTCGGGGTGGCGGCGATCCGCGAGCGCAAGAAGATCGACCTGGTCATCGAACTGGCGGAATGGCAGGAGGGTGCGGCCTACGACCGGCTCGGACTGGAGGAGCGTCACTACGAGCTGCTCGGCGTCAAGCTGCCGTTGCAGACCATCCCGGTGCGCCCCGGCCGGAACATCACCGGGATCGTCGAAGTGGCCGCCCGCAATCAGCTGCTCAAGGAGATGGGCTACCACAGTGCCGTGGAGTTCGAGGCGCGCCTCGAGCAACGCATGGCGGAAACCGCCCTGCTGCATGCCCAGAGCATCATCGGGAGCAACCTCGAATGAGCCGCCGGCTGGTAGTGATCACCGGTCTCTCCGGCTCCGGCAAGAGTACCGGGGCCCGGGCCCTGGAAGATGCCGGGTTCTTCGTGGTCGACAATCTGCCGCTGCCGTTGCTCCCCGAATTCCTGGCTCTGACCGACCGCGGCTACCAGCACGTGGCGGTGGTGGTCGATGTCCGCAGCCGCGAGTTTCTGAGTGGCGCCGAGGCGATTCTCTCTGACCTGAAAAGCGCCGGTCCGATTTTGGAAGTGCTCTTTTTCGAAGCGGCCGACCAGGAGCTGGTGCGCCGCTTTTCCGAAACTCGCCGCCGCCACCCGTTGGTCCAGCAGGAGGGGATCGCCGTGGCGATCCGTCGCGAACGCGAGCTGATGGCCGGAGTCAAGCGAGCCGCCACGGTGATTCTCGATTCCTCGGCGACCAACGTCCACCAACTGCGGCAGAAAGTGTTGACCATCGTGTTCGGTCCCGAGCAGGCCTCCAGCCGGCTGGCCGTGCACCTGGTTTCCTTCGGCTACCGCTACGGCCTGCCGGTGGAGGCCGACCTGGTGTTCGACGTGCGTTTTCTCGACAATCCGCATTTCGTCCCGGAGTTGCGTCCCCTGACCGGTCGTGACCCGCAGGTCAGCCAGTTCGTGCTCTCCCAGCCCGACTGCCAGGAGTTCCTCGAACGGGTCAAGGAGCTACTCTACTTTCAGATCCCGCGCTGCTGCCAGGAGGGCAAATGCTCCCTCACCATTGCCGTCGGCTGCACCGGGGGGCGGCATCGCAGCGTGGCCATCGTCGAGGAGCTGCGCCCCTACCTGTTCGGCACTGGCTGTGCCATCGAGCTCGCCCACCGCGATGTGGAGCGGAGCGTCCCATGATCGGCCTGGTGGTGGCGACCCACGGCACCCTCGGGGAGGCCTTGCTGGATACGGCGACGATGATCATTGGCCGCTCCGAGCGGGCTTGCACGGTGAGCCTGTCGCGCGACCACGATCCGGTAGAATTGCACGCGCTGCTCGCGCGGGCGGTCGAGGAGGCTGGTGTTGACGGCGACGGGGTCCTGGTCCTGGTCGACATGTTCGGCGGCACGCCGGCCAACATCGGCATGACTCTGCTAGAAAGCGGCCGGGTCGAATTGCTGACCGGGGTGAATCTGCCGATGGTGATCAAGTTTTTTGCCTACCGCGCCAGTTGCCCGCTGGAGCAACTGGCCGAACGCCTGCAGGGCTACGCCCGCGATGGCATCGTGCGGGCCGGCGACGCGCTGCGCCGGCCGGCTTGAGGCTCCAGCCATGGGCATTGTCCTGACCCGCATCGACAGCCGCCTGATCCACGGCCAGGTTCTGGAGGCCTGGGTGCCCTACGTCAAGGCCGACTGCATCGTGGTCGCCAACGATCCCGCCGCGCACACGCCATTGCAGCGCATGATCATGCAGGCCGCCGTGCCTCGCGACATCCGCCTGGTGATCGGGACCCTCGATGAGGTCGCTTCCCTGCTGGCCACGGCCGAACTGAGCAAATGCCGGACGCTGCTGCTGTTCGCCAACTCCGACGATGCCTTGCGCGCCTGCCGGCTCGGCTTTGGCTATACCCGACTCAATCTCGGCAACATGCACGGCGCCGAGGGGAAAGAGCGCTACAGTTGCAGCATTGCTCTCGACCAGCACGACATCGACAACCTCCGGGCGGTCGCGGCGAGTGGTGTGACCATCGTCTCCCAGTGCGTCCCGGCCGATCGCGAGCAGGGATGGCTGACCCTGGTAGGTAGCGGGACGCCCTAGCATGGGGATCACCGATTATCTTGCCACCGGCACCCTGGCGATGCTCCTCGGCCTCGACCGGGTGGCCTTCCTGCAATGCATGGTCTCCCGGCCGCTGGTAGCCGCGCCACTGACCGGATGGTTGCTCGGCGTACCCCTGACCGGGCTTGAAGTGGGCATGCTGCTGGAACTGCTGTGGCTGGGCCGGTTGCCGGTCGGCACGGTCATCCCTCCCGACGACACCCAGGTGGCGATCGGCGCGACGGCACTGGCCCTGACCCTGGAGCGGCTGCTCGGTTTGCAGGGCATGCCGGCGGTGATTCTCTGCGTGCTGGTGGCGATCCCCCTAGGCCAGGTAGGGCTGTATGCCGACGGCCGGGCCCGCCGGGCCAACGGCCAGCTGGCTCTCCAGGCCGAAGCCGCTGCCGCCGCCGGCCATTCCCGCCGGATCGAGTGGCTGCACCTGTGCGGTTCCGGTCACTTTGCCCTGGCCGGTCTGGGCACCTGTGCCGTGATCGTTGCCATCGGAACGCTGATTCTCTATCCGCTGGCGCCGCTGCTGGTCGGCGCGGTTCGTGAAACCGGCCTGAGCCTGCAGTACAGCTTCACCCTGATCGGGGCGGCGGTGCTGCTCGGCACGCTCAATGTGCGCCGGGGGCTGTACCTGTTCGGTTTGGCCTTCGTCGCCACCCTGCTGGTACTCTGGCTGAGGTGAGGTGATGAAGCCGGCACAGATCCCCTGGCTGGTGCTGCTGCGCGGTTGCGGTCGCTCTTGCCTGCACCAGTCGAGCTGGAATTTCGAGCGGATGCAAAATCTTGGTCTGCTCTACCAGTTGCTGCCGGGGCTGCGGCACCTGTATGGCGGTGCGCCGCCGCCCGCCGTGCTGCAACGCTACACCGGCTATTTCAATACCCATCCTTTCCTGGCTCCCTGGATCGCCGGGACCGCCCTGCGCCTCGAGGAGCGGCAACTGGCGGGAGAGCCGCTGCCGGTCGATGCCATGGCATTCCGGCAAATGGTCATGGCTCCCTACGCGGCGATCGGCGATGCCCTGTTCTGGGGTGCTCTCCGGCCGCTGGCCGCCGTGGTTGGCCTGTTTCTGGCGATGCAGGGGTTTCTCTGGGCCCCGCTGGCGCTGCTGACCCTGTTCAACCTGCCGCATCTGTTGTGCCGTGGCGCCGGCTGGCTGCTTGGCTACGTCCAGGAACTGCGCTCGGTGGAGACGCTGCAGCGGCTGCGTCTCCCCGACGTGGCGATCTGGCTGAAGGAGGGGACGGTCATCCTGCTCGGGGTGCTCTGCGGCATTTTGGCCGTGCGCGGCTGTGAACATCAGGCGATCGAGGCACTTTGGGGACTGGTGCTGCTGCCGGTGGTCCTGCTGTTTGCCTGGCTGGCACGGCGCGGCGTGACCAGCTTTGCCCTGGTGATCATCACCACGGTCAGTCTGCTCGGCCTGGCCCTGGTTATGCGCTGAGACGGGAGGGGAGATGAACCTGAGCGCCGAGTATCGACTCGTCAACCGCCTCGGCCTGCATGCCCGCGCCGCCGCCCAGTTGGTGCAGACCGCCAACCGCTTCAAGGCTGAGGTGATGGTGGCCAAGGACGGCGAGGAGGTCAACGGCAAGAGCATCATGGGGCTGCTGATGCTGGCGGCGCCGGTGGGGTCGCTGCTGCGCGTCACGGTGGCCGGCGAAGATGCGGAGGTGGCAATGCAGGCAATTGGAGAACTGATCGATGATGGTTTCGGTGAGCGCTGAGATTCCGGACGACACCGTGCTGGTTGGCGTTGGCGCCTCGCCGGGAATTGCCATCGCCAGGAGCCATCTGCTCAACCGTGCCCGGGTGGTCGGTATCGAGCGCCGCATTCTGCCCGCCGAAGTCGATGCCGAGACGGCCAACTTCCTCGCCGCCGTCGAAAAGTCCAAGGTCCAGCTGCGCGAGGTCAAGGCGCAGGCGGCTGACCAGCATGCCGAACACCTGTACATCATCGACACCCACCTGCTGATCCTGGAGGATCAGCTGCTGATCAACGACACCGTCGAGTTGATCCGCGCGGAACTGCTCAATGCGGAAGGCGCTCTCGGCCGAACCGTGCGCCAGCTCCGGCAGGTGTTCGACAGCATCGGCGACGAATACCTGCGTGAACGGCGTACCGATGTCGACTCCGTCGGTGATCGCCTGATGCGCAACCTGCTCGGCGAAATTCGCGAAAACCTGGACGAGCTGGCCGGCCAGGCGATCGTTGTCGCCCACGACCTCTCCCCGGCGGACACTCTCCAGCTCGACCGCAGCAAGGTCCTCGGCTTCGTCACCGACGTCGGCGGGCGCACCTCGCACACTGCGATCCTCGCCCGCTCCCTGGGGATTCCGGCCGTGGTCGGTCTGGAAACGGTGACCACCCAGGTGGCGAGCGGTGAGCCGATGATCATCGATGGTTCTGCAGGAACGGTGATCCTCAACCCGTCTTCGGCGACCTTCCGCGATTACCTGGCGCGCAAGCAGCGCTACGAGTACCTGGAAAAAGAGCTGCTTGCCTACCGGACGCTGCCGGCCGAAACTCTCGACGGCTGTCGGTTGGCGCTGCGCGGCAACGTGGAACTCCCCGAGGAAGTGGCGGTGGCCCGCGAGCATGGGGTCGAGGGGATCGGCCTGTTCCGCACCGAATTGCTGTTCCTGGCCGGCAGCGCGCCGCCCGACGAGGAGGCCCAGTATCGCGCCTACCGGACAGCCGCCGAAGCCATGGCTCCGCACCCGGTGACGATCCGCACCCTCGATGTCGGTGGCGACAAGTTCGTGCCCGAGCTGAACCTGCTCGACGAGGTCAACCCGGCCATGGGGCTGCGGGCCATCCGCTTCTCGCTGAAGGAGGGGGGACTGTTTCGCACCCAGTTGCGCGCCATTCTGCGTGCCTCGGCCCACGGCCAGGTGCGGATCATGTTTCCGATGATCTCCGGGGTGGCCGAGATCCGCGCCTGCCGGCGGTTGCTCGATAAGGCCCGCGAGGAACTTGTCGCGGAAGGGCGGGTGGTGGGAAGTAACCTGCCGGTCGGGATCATGGTCGAAACCCCCGCCGCGGTGCTGGTCGCCGACCTGATGGCCAGGGAAGTCGATTTCTTTTCGGTGGGGACCAACGACCTGATCCAGTACTGTCTGGCGGTGGATCGCGGCAACGAGCATGTCGCCTACCTCTACGAGCCTCTGCATCCGGCGGTGCTGCGCGCTTTGCACCAGGTCTGCGCAGCCGCCAGCGCGGCGCAAATCGAGGTGGCCATCTGCGGCGAAATGGCCGGTGAACAGCTGTACACCCTGGTGCTGGTCGGGCTCGGCTTCACCGAACTGTCGATGAACCCGGCGGCGGTGCCGCGGGTCAAGCGCCTGCTGCGCCAGGCTGCCGCTGCCGAGGCGCGCGAACTGGTCGGGCGACTGCTGATCTTGCCGACGGCCGCCGAGGTGGTCGCTACCCTGAAGGCGGAAATGAACTCCCGTTTCCCGCAGCTGTTCGACCTCGGCCAAGCCTGAAGCCTGAAGCCTGAAGCCTTGACAGCCCGATGCCGAACAGCTAATCTTCACCGTTATTTCTAATGCACAAGGAGTTGCTTCCATGGCGATGACCGATTTTCTCTTCACTTCCGAATCGGTGACCGAAGGTCACCCGGACAAGGTGGCTGATCAGGTTTCCGATGCGATTCTCGACGCCATTCTGACCCAGGATCCGACGGCCCGGGTGGCCTGCGAGACGCTGGTCACCACCGGCATGGCGATGATCGCCGGCGAGATCACCACTACGGCCCGCATCGACTACCCCGATATCGTCCGCCAGACGATCCGCGAGATCGGCTATGGCGACTCGGCCATGGGCTTCGACTGGGAAACCTGCGCGGTGCTGACCTCCATCGACCGGCAGTCGCCGGATATCGCCCAGGGGGTCGCCGAAGGGGAGGGGTTGTTCAAGGAGCAGGGTGCCGGCGACCAGGGGCTGATGTTCGGCTATGCCTGTAACGAGACCGCCGAGCTGATGCCGATGCCGATCATCTTTGCTCACAAGCTCACCAAGCGTCTGGCCACGGTGCGCAAGAACGGGATGCTGCCATTCCTGCGCCCCGACGGCAAGTCGCAGGTCTCGATCCAGTACATCAATGACAAGCCGATCCGTGTCGACTCGGTCGTGGTGTCTTCCCAGCACGTTCCCGACGTGACCTATGAAACGCTGCGTGAGGCGATCATCGAGGAAGTGGTCAAGCAGGTCATCCCGGCCGAGCTGATGGACGAGAAGACCCGTTTCTTCATCAATCCGACCGGACGTTTCGTCATCGGCGGACCGATGGGTGACTGCGGCTTGACCGGGCGCAAGATCATCGTCGATACCTACGGGGGGCAGGGTTCCCACGGCGGCGGGGCGTTCTCCGGCAAGGACCCGTCCAAGGTCGATCGCAGCGCTTCCTACATGGCCCGCTACGTGGCCAAAAACATCGTTGCCGCCGGCCTGGCCGACAAGTGCGAAGTGCAGGTGGCCTACGCCATCGGTGTTGCCGAGCCGGTGTCGGTCATGATCAACACCTTCGGCACCGGCAAAATTTCGTCCAACAGCATCGCCCAACTCGCCCGCGAGGAGTTCGACCTGCGGCCGCGGGCGATTATCGAGGCCCTCGACCTGCTGCGCCCGATCTACCGTCAGACTGCCGCCTATGGCCACTTCGGTCGGCAATTGCCGGAATTCACCTGGGAACGCACCGACCGGGTTGCCTCGCTGCGCCAGCGGGCCGGTCTCTGAGGTTGCGCTCAACATCATGCTGACGACGGGCGGGCCGCTCCAGGGTCCGCCCGTTGGCGTTCCTGGGGTCGTGAGGAGTGAGGAGTGAGGAGTGAGGAGTCAACTCCTGAACTGACCATCATCATCCCGACCTTCAACGAGGTCGAGGCGCTGCCGCTGTTGCTTGCCGATCTTGCCGGCCAAACCGGTGGTGTCGCCTTCGAGGTCGTGATCAGTGACGGCGGCTCGTCGGACGGCACCGGAGAACTGGGCACGCAGCTCCTGGCGATTCACGGTCTGCCCGGTCGCGTGCTGACCGGACCGGCCGGCCGCGGCCGCCAGCTCAACCGCGGCGCTGCCCGGGCCCACGGGGAGTGGCTCCTGTTCCTGCATGCCGACAGCCGGCTGCCTGCCCAGACGGCCCTGGCTGACGGCCTGGAGATCATGGGCGGTGCCGGCACGCCGCGCCAGGCCGGACGCTTCTGTCTGCGCTTTGCAATTGCTGGCCCGGAACGGGATCCGGGTTATTATCAGTGCGAGGTCAAGGCGCGCCTCGATCTCCCCGGCACCATTCACGGTGACCAGGGATTCTGGTTGCTGCGGTCATTCTTTCTGGAGCTTGGCGGCTTCCGCGAGGATCTGCCGGTTTTCGAAGATACCCTGCTGGCCGACGCCATCCGGAAGCGGGCAGAGTGGCAACTGCTGCCGGCGACGCTTGTCACCTCGCCGCGCCGCTTCCAGGCCGAGGGCTACCGCGAACGGCAGACGCTCAATGCGCTGCTGGCAAACTTCGCGGTCATCGGCTGGGACGCACCCCTGCAGCGGGCACCGCAACTTTACCCCAGCCAGGACCGTGCCCGCCGTCTACAGTTGGCGCCGTTCTTCCGGCTGGTCGACGAACTCCTCGATGAATTGCCGTTGGGCGACCGCTGGAGGATCTGGTGCCGGACCGGCGGCTTCGTGCGTGACAATGCCTGGCAACTGGCCCTGCAGCGCGTTGCGCGACACGGCTTCGACACCGGCCTGTCACCTGATGCGGTGCCGCTGGAACCGGTGCTGCGCTTCCGCCGCCGCTTCGATGCCCTGACCGATCATCCGCCGGGACGCCTTGTCGCAGCGCTGCTGACCTGGCTCTGGTTCCGCACGCGCACCCGGTCAACCGTTCAAGGAGCGTGACATGCAGCCTGCCACTCTGGAAAGTGCCAACGCCATTGCCCTGCTCAAGACCCTCGGCATCCGCCTGCTGGAAATAGGTGACCGCCATGCCTCCATGGAGGTCGATATCGATGACCGCCATCGCAACTATCTGGGTGGCGTCCACGGTGGCCTGATCGCCACCCTGGCCGACACGGCCTGTTTTTTCCCCCGACCGTTGCTCCCCTCCGGGCAGGCGGCGACCACCATCAATCTGAACGTCAACTTTCTGCGTCCGGCTGCCGTCGGCGACCGCCTGACCGCCCGTTCTCAACTGCTGCACTTGGGACGGCGCACCGCCAGCCTGGCTGTCAAGGTCACCGACCGGCAGGACCGCCTGGTGGCGCACGGCACTGCCAGCCTGCTCTTGCTGGCAGCGGGTGCTTAACCGTGCACGGATGTGCTATGATGTCAGCAAGAAACTGCGACAGCTGTGTGTCGCCAGCATGGCCAGGTGCAGCCGGCAGGGCTGATTCTGGCGGGTCTATTCCTTAGCGAGAGGTGGGTCATGACGAACAATCGGTTGCGCTCCGCGTTGTTGCTCGGGTTGCTGCTGGCACTGACTGCCTGCACCTTTTACCAAAGCCGCGAGGTGGCGTTCCGCCTCCCTGAGCAGTTCGGCAATGTTCAGACGCTCGGTGGGGCGAAGGTCGCCGCCGAGGCCTATGCGGACCAGCAGGCGGCCCGGGAGGCATTCGGGTTCGACGTTCGCGGTGCCGGTTTGCTGCCGGTGCAGGTGATCTTCGACAACCAGGGCGGACAGCGCCTTGAAGTGGTGGCCGAGCAAACCTTCCTGGTCGACGAAACCGGCGGTTTCTGGAATCTGCTCGATCGCAAGACCGCCTATCAGCGGGTCGAGTCGAGCAGCGAGTACGGCACCATTGTCAAGGGCGGCGCCGAAAAAGGCATGTGGGGGGCGGTGGCCGGCGCTCTGGCGGGAGCGGCCATCGGCATCCTGTCCGGACAGAACGTCGGCGAAGCCGCCGGCATGGGGGCGGCCGCCGGTGCCGCCGGCGGGGCCATCTACGGCGGGGCCCAGGCCGGTTCCTCGGATGATGCCGGCCGGCAGATTGCCCGCGACCTGGCCAACAAGGACCTGGAAAACCGCATTGTCGAACCGGGGAACATCGATCGCGGCTTCCTCTTCTTCCCCGGCGAAGCGCCCAGTGCCGGGCAGCTCAGGCT
>JBFYXI010000290.1:0-4100 GCA_041310635.1 Desulfuromonadaceae bacterium
TCTCGCTCCAGGTGTAGGCCAGACCGCTCTCTGAGATGACGGTCCCGAAATGCGGGTTGGCCAGCACATTCACCCAAGGCGTCGGCGTCAGCTGCCCATGGGCGCTGGTAATGACATACTCGCGCCCATCCGGGCTGAATCCCCCCAGTCCGTTGTAGAATGTCAGATCGTGGCGCGGCAATGCGGCCACCGCCAGGGGTTCGGGGCGGTGGGTCCGGGTCGGGGTAAGGAGGGGCACGGTTGCTCCCACAAAATTGCGACCCTTGATCTGATCCGCCAGCGACCCCCGGCTGTCGGTGATGATGGCGCGAGCGACCGCTTGGATCAGGATACGGTCCTCTTCTGATATCTGGTCGGAGGGTCTTACAAAAATGCCACCCGGTAGATCGGTGAGGCCCATTCCGGTGCCTGCGGCGATGAGCCCCATGATCCGGTCGTGGAGGAGTTGCCGGTAGCCGGCGTGATCTTCGTTCCAGATCATCAGGTCCACCGCCAGTCCTTTCAGACGCCAGTAGGCGTGGGCCTGCACGAGTTGGCGCACCAGGTCGATATTGGCCGGATGTTCAATCTGCAGCAGCACAATCGGCAGATCGCCGGAGATGGCGTATCCCCAGAGACCGGACTGCCCCCGGCGGTTCTTTTTGAGGACGCTCGGGTCGGCTCGCAGCGTTGCATTGGCGTAGATGATCGAACCGGCCAGGCGCCCATAGAATTGCGCGTCGGTCTCCGAGGCATTGAACTGGCGCAGCAGCACCTGGGCATGAGTCCAGGCCAGATCAAAGACGCGATCCGCGAGATGCCGATCCTGGTATTTTTCCACCAGGCTCAGGGCGGCATCACGGGTTTCGCCGATGCCGGAGACCATATTGATCGTTGCCGATTCTTCCGGGTTCAGGGTAATCCGGCAGCGGATGGAGACAATCGGATCGAGCACCGAGCCTTGACTGCCCGAGAGCGCCCCCGAAAAAAAATCAGCACTCCCGCTCATTGCCTGTGGATCGGCGATGGTGTTTCCACGGCCGATGAACTGCATGCGATCGGTCTCATAGGAGACGTCTGCGATCTCCGCTCCATGCACGGCCATCAGGTGCAGCATCCAAGGCGCCGGCTCGCCCTGGGAGCGCGGCCGGCGCGTGCAGAGGATGGCTCGCTGCGCGTGGACGATCTCGGTCTGCACAAAGAGATTGCTGAACGCCGGATGCAGTGCGTCTGCGGCGGGTGGTGCCAGAACCACTTCCGCGTAACTGGTCACATCGATCGGCCGGCGCGTCCGCGCGCGGTTGGTGATGCGGACGCGGCGCAGTTCGATGTCATCCTCGGGCGAAACAGCGATCTCGGTATGGACCTCATAGTCGAGGTAACGGCCGCGAAACTCGGCTCGGCCTTCGGAGAAGATCGCCTCAAAACGTTTCGTTCGTTTGAGCGTTGGCTGGTAAGCCGTTGACCAGAACTCGCGGCTGGCCACGTCGCGAATGTAACAGAACGTGCCCCAGTTGTCGCAGGTGCGGTCTTCGCGCCAACGGGTGACGGCGAGGTCTTTCCAGCGGCTGTAGCCGCCGCCGGCACTGGTGATCATCACGTGGTACCTGCCGTTCGAGAGCAACTGCACTTCCGGGTTCGGCGTGTCGGGAGTGCCGAAAACGCGTATCGGCATCTCCGGAGCGCTGGAGGCCATTAGACGCTCGGAGAACTCGGTGGTATGGGCGTAGAACGCCGATGCCTTGGGAATGCGCTCCTGGAGCAGCAGCATGGTCGCCTGGAACAGGGGGTCCGACCCGAAACGCTTCTGCATCGGGCGGTCCAGGAGCAGATGGGCCAAGGACAGTAGGCTCATGCCCTGGTGATGGGCCATGAAGGAGCGCACCACGGCGCTCGATTGTCCGCGCGGCAGACGCGACGGAGTGTAGTCGATCGCTTCATAGAAGCCATACCGCGTTTCAAGGCCTTCGGCCGCGAGTCGCTCGAGGTTCAGACACGCCTCCTCAGGCGCCACCATCAGCGCCAGCACCGAGGCATAGGGCGCAATCACCAGGTCCTCGGCGAGGCCGCGTTTGAGCCCCAGACCGGGTACACCAAAGGCACGGTACTGGTAGTTGAGATGCACGTCGATGGCATTGTAACCACATTCCGAAATGCCCCACGGCACGGCGCGCTTTTTTCCATATTCGATCTGCCGGGCCACAGCCGCCTTATAGGTCTGGTCGAGTAGCGTGTATTCGTACGTCGGCATCACCAGGAGCGGCATCAGGTATTCGAACATCGAACCGCTCCACGAAAGGAGGATCGGTTCTCCACCGGCGATAGTGAGCAGACGTCCCAAGGCGAACCAGCTCTCCTGCGGCAGTCGTCCCTGCGCAATCGCTACGAAATTGGATAACCTCGCCTCCGAGGCCAGAAGATCGTAGTAACTCGAATCCCGCCGGCGTTCACCGACATTGTAGCCGATAGCCAGCAGATGACGGGTCTCGTCGAACAGGAAGTCATATTCCATGCGGGCGAGTACGTCGCTTAGCAGGGCCAGCCCTTTGACAGCCGCAATTCTTTTTCTGGCGCGCTGGCTGGCCTCTGCGATGAGGCCCTGAAGTTCACCAAGCCGTGCGCTCTGCTCGAACGGTGGGTCAGAGGCCAGTTTCAGCGCAATCGCCGGCAGAAGCTTTTCGTCCAGCGCTGCCAGTGCGCGCAGGGTTGGCATCTCATCGAGAACGGGAAAGTCTCCGAGGCTATTCTGAAAAGGCAAGACCTTTGTCCACGGAACAAGAAACGTCAGCTCATCGAGGGCATCCTGACATTGCCCGGCGAAGGCGTGCGCCCACCACCTCAATTGGCTTTCGGGGTCGGCATCGAGAGCATCCGCGGCGGCGACCACCCTTGCAGCGGAGGCTGCCAGCTGATCCAGGCAGCGTCGCCAAGCCATGATCGTGGTGGGTTGGGAACGGACCGCGGACTCCAGGTCCTGCAGAAGTTCAGCGAGCCGGGCCGGGGCGTATGCTTCCGGAACGGCGCCGGCCGGAGCGGCGACCGCAGCGTCAATGGCAATCCTGAGGGTGTCGCTTAAGCCCTCGAACAATCGCGCTCCCAGGATCTTGTGGTCGGCCAGTTCGAGCAGTCCCGGCCTCAATGTCAGCAGATGGCCCGCAAGATTCCCGCTGTCCACCGACGAAATGTAGAGGGGCGGCAGCGGTTTCAGGGATTGGGTGTCATACCAGTTGAAGAAGTGGCCTTGGTAACGTTCCAAACCCTTCATCGTGTGGAGCGATCGCGCCGTTCGGTCGATGAGTTTTCCGGCCGAAATATAGCCGAAGTCGTACGCCGACAAATTCGCCAACAGCGCCAGGCCCATGTTGGTCGGCGACGTGCGGTGCGCGATCACGGCAACAGGATGCTCCTGATAGTTGTCAGGCGGCAGCCAATGATCGTCCGGGCCGATGAAGGTCTCGAAAAACACCCAGGTTTTCCGGGAAAGCTTCCGCAGAAAGAGGGTCTGATCCGCTGTCAGCCTTGCTCCGCGGCGAGGAAGCGTCCGACTGATCCACCAGGCGATCGCGGGGGCGGCAAACCAAAGGCCCAGTATGGGCGAAGCCACGGCCAACGCGGCCGGCCCCGACGCCGCAAGGGTGATTGCCGTAGCCGTGGCTATGACCGGGGCGATCCACATGGTCCGGTACGTGCCGACAAAGTCGCTGCGGCTATTGCGATCCGGGTCGCTCGACGGATTCCATTCGAGCAGTCGCTTATGCGTGATCAGCATCCGCCAGGCCGTTCGCACTACCGCATCGAGACTGAAGAACGCTTCGTAGGGCAGGCATGCGAACGTGAAGGCGGCTTGAGTGAAGTTCCGGGAGATCGAGCGCACCACAGCCGCGAGGTGCTGCCCCAGGGTCACATCGACTGGCTTTTGAAGCACATTCAGGGCAGAGGCCATCACTGCAGGAATCAGGATGATGCCGATCACCGCCAGGGTCCAGAACCAGGGTGAAGCCAAGACCACCCAGCCCAACAGCAGCAAAAGTGTCAACGCCGCCGCGGTGAGACTGCGCCGCAGGTTGTCGAAGATCTTCCAGCGCGAAAGCATCGAAAGCGGATTTCTCCGCAGGCCGCCA